>NZ_CBCPLW010000019.1:0-83775 GCF_965119515.1 Aeromonas sp. Marseille-Q7275 | reverse complement strand
AAGCATAACCCCGCCTTGCCGGAGGCGGCAGGAGACACTGCGCCCCCGGCACTGACAAGTGACTGATTCAGCATTCAAAGTGCCATCTATACTGCCTGTGTCGCGGATCTTCACCCTCTTTGCCAGATACATCTGGCACTTGCCTGAGGGGGCCGATCCTCAGGATTGATGGGAGAGGGACCTTGATGAAACGAACGCTGCTGCTGTTGCCACTGGCCACCTTGCTGAGCGCCCCCACCGAGGGCGCCGGCCTCTATCTGTACGAAACCGGCACCAACGATCTCGGGCTCGCCTCCGCCGGCATGGCCGCCAGGGCCCAGGATGCCACAGTGCAGCTGGTGAATCCCGCCGGCCTGAGCCACCTGGAGGGGCGCCACCTCACCCTGGGCGGGCAACTGCTCTACGGGGACGTCCCCTACGATCTGGACGATCCCGCGCAGGGGGATGTCGATACCGTCATCGGCTGGTTCCCCGCGGCCTCCGCCTACTACAGCCAGCAGCTCGATGAGCGCTGGTCGGCGGGCCTGGCGCTCTATGGCAACTTCGGGCTGGGGCTCGATTTTGGCGACTGGGCCGGCAAGCAGCTCATCAAGGAGGCCACCCTGCTCGCCCTCACCCTGCAGCCATCCATCGCCTACCGCCTCGACCAGCACTGGTCGATCGGGGCCGGGGTCGGCATCAACTACGGCCTGTTCGCCCTCACCCGGGAGGGCAGTGGCGGGGAGCAGAAGCAGGACGACAGTGACTGGGCCCTCAATGCCAGGCTGGGGCTGCTCTATGAGTGGAACCCGGGCACCCGACTCGGACTCGGCTATGCCAGCGAGGTGACCTATCACTTCGCCATCGACCGCGACATCACCTTCTCGCGCCCCAATCTGCCCGGGATCGGCGCCACCCTCCCCCTCTCCGGCATGGTCAACAGTCCCCAACAGTTGATGGTGAGCGTCTTTCACGGCTTCGCCCACGACTGGGCCATCATGGGCAATCTGGGCTGGCAGGATTGGAGCCGCTACAACGACAACGAGGTCGCCATCTTCGACCGCACCTCCTCGCAGAAGGGGCTCTATCAGGACAGCTACCACCTGGCAGTGGGGCTCCAGCACGCGCTGACGCCGCAGTGGACCCTCAATGGCGGCCTGGCCTACGACAGCAGCGCCTATCGGGATCAGGACCACACCTCCCTGACGGTGCCAAGCGGCGCCGCGTTGCGCCTCGGCACCGGGGTGACCTATGCCTTCAACGCCCAGGAGACCCTGGGGGCCGGGTTTGAGTACATTCACATGGAGAGCGCCAGCGTCGATGAAAGCTCCCTCTCGGGTCGCTACCCCACCCCGGCCCTCTACTTCTTCGCCCTGAACTACGGCAGGCGCTTCTAGGCAGGCCCCGCTTCGGCCATAAAAAAAGGAGAGGCCCAGGCCTCTCCTTTTGATTTCGCTTTCCGACGCCGCTCAGTGCAGCTTCATGCTCGGGCGCAGCACCCGGTTGATACGGCCCACCAGCATGATGAGACCGGTCTTGATGTAGCCGTGCAGGGCGACCTGGTGCATCCGGTAGAGGGAGATGTAGACGATGCGGGCGATGTAACCTTCCACCATCATGGAGCCGCGCATCAGGTTGCCCATCAGGCTGCCCACGGTGGAGAAGCGGCTCAAAGAGACCAGGGAGCCGTGGTCGTGGTAGAGGTAGGGCTTCATCTCGCCGCCGTTCATCCGAGCCAGGATGTTCTTGAACGCCTGGGTCGCCATCTGGTGGGCGGACTGGGCGCGGGGCGGCACGAACTTGCCGTCCGGCTGCGGGCAGGCGGCGCAGTCGCCGATGACGAAGATGTTCTCGTCACGGGTGGTCTGCAGGGTCTCCTTGACCACCAGCTGGTTGATGCGGTTGGTCTCGAGCCCCGCTATCTCCTTCATGAAGTCCGGCGCCTTGATGCCCGCAGCCCACACCATGAGGTCTGCTTCAATCAGCTCCCCATCCTTGGTGTGCAGCCCATCGCTAGTGGCTTCGGTGATCATGGTGGCGGTGCGCACGTCCACACCCAGCTTCACCAGCTCCTGGTGGGCGGAGCCGCTGATGCGCTCAGGCAGGGCCGGCAGGATGCGGGGGCCCGCTTCCACCAGTGTCACCTTGAGGCTGTCGGTGGTGAGGTTCTTGAAGCCGTAGGCGTAGAGCTGCTCCACCGCGTTGTAGAGCTCGGCGGAGAGTTCGACGCCGGTGGCGCCGCCGCCGACGATGGCAATCTTCACCTTGTCACCGGGCTGGTATTCGGTGGCGAACTGCAGGAAGCGGTTCATCATGCTGTTGTAGAAGCGGTGCGCCTGGGAGGGACTGTCCAGGAAGATGCAGTGATCCTTGATGCCCTTGGTGTTGAAGTCGTTGGACACAGAACCGATCGCCATCACCAGCACGTCATAAGCCACTTCCCGCTCGTTGACCACCAGGGCGCCGCTCTCGTCGTGGATGGGGGCCAGCACGATGCGTTTCTCGTCGCGCTTGATGTCGGTCAGGCTGCCGAGCTGGAATTCGAAGCCGTGGTTCTTGGCGTGGGACTGGTAGCTCAGGGCGTCGATGCCCGCATCCATGGAGCCGGTGGCCACTTCGTGCAGCAGGGGCTTCCACAGGTGGGTGCGGTTGCGATCCACCAGGGTGATCCTGGCCTTGTTCTTCTTGCCCAGCTTGCGGCCCAGGCTGGTCGCGAGCTCGAGACCGCCGGCGCCACCGCCTACAACGACAATATTCATCATGATGATTTTCCTTGGTTCCTCAAAACGAAAGGGAGCCATTGGCTCCCTAAAACGAAATCGGTTGACGTGATGGCTCAGGCTTCTTTGAAGGCCTTCATCCGTTGCAGATGGTGCGAGATGTTCTTGAACTTATGGGTCTCGCGCTCATCCCATACGATGTCGTAATAGTTCTTCAATTCACGTTCAGTGTCCCGATTATCGCGGATTTCATCCTGAACGGAAAGGATGCACAGGCAGTTTCCTGAATTTTTATTACGAAATTCGGTTACACACTTGGTGCCGATGTCCTCGTACTCTTCCGGCCTGTCGATCTTGCCCTGCATGTTCTCTTCCGGGTGCAGGTTGGGGTTGAAGGCCACCTGTTTGATGCCGCACAGAAACCCGATCCGCTCGCTCCAGTAGCCGCCGAGCCCGACCCCGCAGATGAGGGGCTTGGGGTCTGTGCTCATGTCGAGCTGCTTCTTCACCTCCTTGAGCAGGTGGCTCATGTCGTGGCGGGGGTGAACCGTGCTGTAGTGAACGAAGCGCACATCATCATCGATAAACTGCAACTGCAGCACTTTCTCATGATTGCCGGGGCTGGTGGCATCGAAGCCATGCAGATAGATGATCATGGATAAGACCTCAAGAACTGTGTCGGTTCTATCGAAACTACCCCAGCGAACCGCAGAGGCGCCACCAAAACATCGCACTTTCTTGCTTTGGATCACGCCCCCTGCCGCCGGAAAATCCTTTTCCCACCCCGTTTGGGCGCATTCGGCAGGGGAAAAGGGGCGCCAGGCCCCTGACGAGGGTAGGCGCGCAGCCCTGCCTGCTCCCGGCCTCAGCCCAGGGTCTGCTCGAAGCGATCCACCGCCGCCGCCACCAGGGCCAGGCTCCCCTGCCAGAAGGCCGCCTCGCGGATGTCCTGCCCCAGGTGTTTGGCGACCAGCGCCTCGGCGCTCATGCGGCCGGTGTCTCTCAGCAGGGCGCGATAGGCCTGTGCCACATCCTGCTCGCCCGCGGCCTGACGGCTCATCAGCTGCTGATAGACCCCGAGGCTGAACAGGTAGCCAAAGAGGTAGGGGTAGTTGTAAAAGCCGAAGCCCGCGATGGAGAAGTGCGCCTTGGCAGCCCAGAACATAGGGTGATAGCGGCCAAGGCTCTTCTCATACCAGCGCCCCCAGGCCTCGTCGGTGAGCGCCTTGAGCCGGGCCGAGGAGACATAGCCCTGCTCGCGCTCGGCCACCAGGGCCTGCTCGAACGCGAAGCGGGCCGGGATATTGACCAGGAAGGTGGCGGCGCCGTCAGCTTCCGCCCAGGCGATGGCCTGGCGCTCCTCGGCGCTTCGGGCCTGCTCGAACAGGGCGCTGCGCACTAGCGTCTCGGCGAAGATGGAGGCGGTCTCGGCGAGCGTCATGGGGTAGCTGCGCTGGCTCATGGGCAAGTCCCGGATGAGCCAGTTGTGCCAGGCGTGTCCCAGCTCGTGGGCGAGCGTGATGACGTTGTCCATGGTGCCGGCATAGGTGATGAAGACCCGCGGCTCCACCGGATCGGCAAACTTGGTGCAGTAGGCCCCGGTGCGCCGGTTCGGGGTGGGAGCCGCATCAATCCAGCCGCGCTCGGCCATCATGCGGGCAAATTCCCCCATCTCGGGATCGAACCCGGTGAAGGCCAGGGCGATGATCTCGATCGCCTCCTCGAACGGGATGCTGCGGTGGCTGCTCGCCGGGGGCGGCGCGAACAGATCCTCAGGCCCCAGCTCTTCGATGCCGAGCCGCCGGGCCATCAGCCCCAGGGCCCGCTGACCCAGATGGCGAGCCTGCCAGGTCTCCTGCATCAGGGTATCCAGGGTCGCCCGCTCGATGTGGCTCTGGTGGCAGGAGAGATCCAGCGCATCCAGGGTCCGCACCCTGCCGCGCTGGCGCGAGAGCTCCAGGCGCCAGCCGTTGAGGGCGTTGAGGATGGCGGCCACCGTCTCCTGCTCCCCCTCCCAGCCAGCGCTGATGGCGTCGAAGGCCTCTTTGCGCAGGGCCCGATCCGGGCTGGAGAGCAGGTTGCTCGCCTCCGCCAGCCCCCGCTCCTGGCCGGCGACCCGCACCCGGATCTTGCCCACCAGATCGTTGTAGAGGTTGCCCCAGGCGTGCAGCCCGTCGGTGCCAAGGCCGATGACCAGCTGCTCCGCCTCCACCGGCAGCCGCTGATCCTGCAGGCGGCGCTCGTGGCGCAGCCGGTATTCCTCCTCCCCGAGCAGGGAGTCCTGCATCAGCTGCTCGAACTCGGCCTCCGGCAGACCCAGCATCAGATCTTCGATGGGGGCCAGCGTCTTGAACAGGTCCGCGTTGAGGGCCCGGGCCCGGGAGGCCAGCTGCTTGGCCAGGGGATCCCGGGCGTCCTGGCTCCCCGTGCAGGCCGCCAGCACGGCGATGTTCCAGCCTATTTCGCGGATGCGGCGTGCCCGCAGCCGCACCTCTCGCAAGCCATCCCGCAGGCCATCCCGCAGGGCGGCGTCCAGATCACGCAACGGCAGGCCGTCGATGAAGAGCGCCAGCTCGGCGAGGCTGGCGCGGGCCAGGCTCATGTCCGCCTCCAGCACGCTGCTGTCGAGGGAGGGGTAGATGTGCTGATTTTGCCACTGCTGTGGGTAGACTCGTTGTTGCATCGAACGCTCATTGTCAGAGACGGGTCCGGCCCGTCGTGAAACAGGGGTGGCCCAGGGCCACGCACAGGAATACCAAGGCTGGCGGCGACACCAGCCGGATCAAACGCGGCGACTACACCAGCCGCTCGAGGCGTTCAACTGCCTCCTCCACCTGGTGCAGGCTCTCCTGCCAGAAGGCAGGCTCGCGAATGTCGACCCCCAGGTGCTTCTCCACCAGGCTCTCGGCGCTCATGCGGCCAGTGTCGGCGAGCAGCGCCCGATAGGCCGGCACGAAGTCGGCCCCGACCCGCCCCTTCTGGGCATAGAGCCCCAGGCTGAACAGGTAGCCAAACAGATAGGGGTAGTTGTAGAACCCGAACTCGGCGATGGAGAAGTGACCCTTGCTGGCCCAGAACAGCTCGTCATATTGGCTGAGGCTGTCACCATACCACTGCTGCTTCGCGGATTTCATCATGGCCCTCAGCTGGCTCGCCCCCAGATACCCCTGGGCCCGGCCTGCCACCAGCGCCCGTTCGAAGTGGAAGCGGGAGGGGATGTCGAGCAGCAGGCTCGCGACCCGCTCCCCGTCCATCCAGGCGATGGCCAGACGCTGCTCCCGGGTCTGCGCACGGGCGAGCAGGGCGTCCCGTACCAGGGTCTCGGCAAACAGGGAGGCGGTCTCGGCCAGCGTCATGGGGTAGTCACGCTGCTCCAGCGGGAGGTCTCGCAGCAGCCAGCTGTGCCAGGCGTGACCGAGCTCGTGGGCGAGCGTGATGACGTTGTCCATGGTGCCCTCGAAGGTCATAAACACCCTGGGCTCGGCGGGGTCGGCATACTCGGTGCAATAGGCGCCGCTGCGCCTGTTGTCGCTCGGCGCGGCATCGATCCAGCCCCGATCCGCCATCATGCGGGCGAAGGCCCCCATCTCGGGATCGAAGGCGGCGAAGGCATCGGCCACCAGGGTCAGCGCCTGTCCGAAGCCAAAGCTTGCCTGCCCCGCGACGGGCGGCGGGGCATAGAGATCCCAGGGGGCGAAATCCGTTATCCCCTGGGCACTGGCCATGGCCCGCAGGGCCCGCCTGCCCAGCGCCTTGTGGGCCTCGGCCTGCGCCATCAGGGTCTCCAGGGTGATGCGATCCAGGTGCCCCTGGTGGCAGGAGACGTCCAGCGCATCGAGCAGCCGCCCCTTGCCGCGCTGGGTGGCGAGCTCGTTGCGCCAGCCGTTGATGGCGTTGAGGATGGCAGCCACCGTCTCCTGCTCTGCGGCCCAGGCGGCCTGAATGCCGTGCCAGGCGCTGGCGCGCCGCGCCCTGTCCGGGTGGGAGAGCAGGTTGTCCGCCTGGGCCAGCCCCATGGGCTCCCCCGCCACCTCTGGCCTGAGTCTGGCCACCAGGCTGTCGTAGAGATCCCCCCAGGCTTGCAGGCCGTCCACCGCCAGCCCCTCGATCAGCTGCTCGCTCTCGAGGGAGAGGGCCTGATCCTTCAACCGGCGATCGTGGCGAATGAGGTAGGCCAGCTCGAACAGCTCGGGATCCTGCAGCAGGGTCCGCACCTGATCCTCGGGGGCATTCAGCCAGAACAGGGCCACCGGCTTGACGAGCTGGGCCAGCCTCGCCTGCAACTGCTGGCCACGGGAGAGCAGCACCCGGGCGGCCTCGTCGCGGCCGTTGCGGCTGAGCCTGTTGTAGGCGAAGGTCTGGCTGTTCCAGGCTTGTCTGCGCACGGCGTTGGCCTGGCGGCGAATGGCCCGAAGCAGGTGGCGCAAGGCATTGATGTCCCGCGTCTCTGGCAGGCTGGCCAGCAGGCTGGCAATCTCGGTCAGGGCCAGGGCGGCGCGCTGGAAGTCGGCGTCGATGGCCGGGCAATCGGGGGCGGCATAGATGTGATCATCCTGCCAGAGGGTGGTGGTCATAACTGTCCTTGTCTGTTTGCGTCCATGTGGGGGCCCTGCCTCTGTGGGCAGTGACCGCCAAATAGTACGAAGGGGGCCGGCCCTTGCCTAGCCCCCATTCTGGTCAACAAACAGCAGATCCGACCTGCGACGCCCCCTGTCGGCAGGGGACGATTCCTGAGCGACCGCCGCTGTTATTTCGCGGGAGTCAGCTTGCCCACCAGGGTCATGGCCAGCACCAGCAGCAGACCGGCCACCACCCCCACCAGGGCGCTCAGCAGGGTCGGCGTCACCGCGGCCAGCACGGCGCCCCCGGTCAGGGGGGCCAGGCTGGCGGCCACCCCCTCGATGAGGTGATGGGCAAAGGGCCAGCCGTGGACCAGAATGCCGCCCCCCACCATGAACATGGCGATGGTGCCGACCAGGGCCAGCAGGTGCATCAGCCGGGGCGCCGTCACCAAGAGCCCCCGCCCCACTGCCCGGCGCAGGGCGCCGGCATCCGGTTTTTGCAGCAGGTGCAGGCCGATGTCGTCGAGCTTGACGATGAGCCCCACCAGGCCGTAGACCCCCACCGTCATCAACAGGGCAATGCCCGCCACCACGGCAATCTGCAGGCCCAGGCTCGAGCCCTGCACTGTGCCGAGGGCGATGACGATGATCTCGGCGGAGAGGATGAAGTCGGTGCGAATGGCCCCCTTTATCTTCTGCTGCTCGAAGGCCTCCAGATCGTCCGGGATCGCCTGCGCCGACGAGACCGTCTCGCCGCTGTCGTGGGGCAGGAACTTGTGGGCCAGCTTCTCGGCCCCCTCGAAGCAGAGGTAGGCGCCCCCCAGCATCAGCAAGGGGGTGATGAGCCAGGGGATCAGGGCGCTGATGGCGATGGCGGCGGGCACCAGGATCAGCTTGTTGCGAAACGAGCCCTTGGCCACCTTCCACACCACGGGCAGCTCCCGCTCGGCCCGCACCCCGGAGACCTGCTCCGCATTGAGGGCGAGATCGTCCCCCAGCACACCGGCGGTCTTCTTGGCCGCCATCTTGGTCATCAGGGCCACATCATCGAGCACGCTGGCGATATCGTCGAGCAGGGCCAACAGACTGGTTCCGGCCATATCAGGTATTCCTTATATCAGTGGGAAAATCCCCTCCGGCACCCAGGCCATCTCGCCGGGCCGATGCCGCGAGCGAGTGCCGAGCAGAGGGGGCTCCTTGTTTCAGGCAAAAGATGGCACAGTGTAGCGAGAAGCCGCCCTTTCGGCAGCCCCCCATGACAGGGTCAACCGGCCTTGTTTCACCTGAAGGCCCCAAGCCCAAGGAGTACCCATGCAACCCTGGCAACCCCTGCTCGATTTCTGGTTTGGCGACGACTCAGGCGACGCTCCCCGCGCCGCCCGGCAAGCCCCCCTCTGGTGGGGCAAGAGCAGCGAGACGGACGCGCTGCTGGCACACCGCTTTGGCGAGCTGGCACAGGCCGCCGCAGAGGGGGAGCTCGCCCACTGGGCCGAGGTGCCGGTGGGCAGGCTGGCGCTGATCCTGCTGCTGGACCAGCTGCCGCGCAACCTTCATCGTGGCACGCCCGCGGCCTTTGCCCAGGATGCCAAGGCCCGGGATCTCTGCCTCAGGGGCCTCTCCCTTGGCGCGGACAAGGCCCTCTCCCCGCTGGCGCGGGTCTTCTTCTACCTGCCGCTGGAGCATGCGGAGTCCCGGGAGCAGCAGGCCAGAAGCGTGGCCCTGTTCGAGGCGCTGGCGACCGAGCAGGGGAACGGCCAGGCGCGCGAGACCTTCGAGGGATTCGCCGACTTCGCCCGCCGCCATCAGATGATCGTCCAGCGCTTTGGCCGCTTCCCTCACCGCAACGCCGTTCTGGGGCGCACCAGCACCCCGGAGGAGGCCGAGTTCTTGCGCCAACCGGGCTCCGGCTTCTGAGCCGCTTCGCCAAGCGCGCATAACGCGCATAACGCGCATAAAAAAACGGGCCCTCGGGCCCGTTTTGCATGCAGGGTGGCGGGGTCATGCCGCCTCCGCCAGCGCCTCCTCTTTCTTCTGGTAGGCCTGGGGGGAGAGCCCCAGCAGCTCCTGCACGGTCGAGGCGACCGTGATGGAGGAGATGGTGCCCACCAGGATGCCGGCGAACAGGGTGAAGGAGAAGCCGAACAGGGCGTCGCCACCGAACAGCAGCAGGGCCCCCACGGTGAACAAGGTGGTGCCGGAGGTGATCATGGTGCGGCTGAAGGTGGCCTTGATGGCCACGTCGGAGCAGTCGTGGATCCCCATCTGGGTGCGCGAGCCGAGCAGGTCACGCAGCCGGTCCGAGATGACGATGCTGTCGTTGAGGGAGTAGCCGATCACCGCCATCAGACCGGCGATGACGTTGAGGTCGAACTCGATGTTGAACAGCGCCAGCAGCCCCAGGGCCACCAGACCGTCGTGCAGCACAGAGACCAGGATGCCGATGGCCTGGCGCCACTCGAAGCGCACCGCCAGGTAGGCGGAGATGGCCAGCGACGCCACCAGCACCGCCAGCATCCCCTGCTGGAACAGCTCGGCGCCCACCTGGGGGCCCACTATGGTGGTGCGCAGCAGCTCCACCGGCAGGGCGAGTTGCTGCCCCAGCATGGTCGCGAGATCCTCCGCCGCCCAGGGCAACTCGTGGGGAGGCAGCTTGATGAGCCACTCGCCGGGCACGCCGGCGCCGTGCAGCTCCACCGCCCCCGCCAGGGGGGCGCTCAGCAGGGCGTTGAGCTCGTGGGCCTCCTTCAGGGTCTGGATGCGAAACTCCAGCAGTATGCCGCCGGTGAAGTCGAGCCCGAGGGAGAGCCCGTTGATGGCGAGCACGGCGATGCTCGCCACCGTCAGCAGCACCGAGGCCCACATCCCGATGTAACGCCAGCGGGTCAGGCCCATGGCAATGATCATTCTCAGCATTCTTCTTCCCTCGACAGTTGGTGCTGGCTTCCCGCAAGGAAGCGAGTGGCGCGGAGCAGGCTCGAACGCGCGGTGTCATGACACAGGTGGTCAGTCATGGTCATACCCTCAGCAGCTTGGCGCGGCTGTTGCCCCACAGGGGGTTGATGATGGCGCGGGTGCCCCAGATGCCGGTCACCATGCTGGAGATGAGCCCCAGGATCAGGGTGATGGAGAAGCCCTGCAGCGGCCCGGAGCCGATGGCGTAGAGCACCACGGCGCAGATGAGGGTGGTGATGTTGGCATCGAAGATGGTGCGAAACGCCGAGCGATAGCCAAAGTCGATGGCGTTGGCCAAGGAGCCCCCCTCCCGCAGCCTGTCCTTGATCCGCTCAAAAATCAGCACATGGGTATCCACCGCCATGCCCACGGTCAGCACCAGGCCGGCGATCCCGGGCAGGGTCAGCACGGCCCCCGGCAGCACCGCCAGCATCCCCACCTGCATCAGCAGGTTGCCGATGAGTGCCGTGATGGCGACCCAGCCGAACTTGCGATACCAGGCCATCATGAACAGCATCATGCCCGCCATGCCGAACGCCAGGGCGGTGAAGCCCGCCTCTATGTTCTGCAAGCCCAGGGTCGGGCCTATGCTGCGCTCCTCCAGGATCTTCAGCGGCGCCGTGAGGGCGCCGGCCCGCAGCAGCATGGCCAGCTCCTGGGCCTCTGGCAGGCTGCCAATCCCTGTGATGCGGAACTGGTTGCCAAGGGCGGTCTGGATGGTGGCGACGTTGATCACCTCGCTTCGGGCCCGCAGCCGGCCCTCGGCATTGGTCTTGTACTCGGTGAAGACGGTGGCCATGGGCTTGCCCACGTGCTGGCGGCTGAACTGGTTCATCTTGCTGCCGCCCAGGGTGTCGAGCACTATGTTGACCTGGGGCTGACCCATCTCCCCCATGTTGGCGCGGGCATCGACGATGTGCTCGCCGCTCAGCACCGGCTTGCGGGCCAGACCGACCGCCTGGCCGCTGCGATCCGCCATGAAGAAGCGGCTGTCGGCCTTGGCCTCGTAGAAGGCCAGGGATGCGGTGGCACCTATCACCTCTTTCGCCTGCTTGGGGTTGTGCACCCCGGGCAGCTCGATGCGGATGCCGTCCTGACCCTGACGCTGGACCGAGGCCTCGACGATGCCGAGCTCGTTGATCCGCTTTTTGAGGATCGACAGGTTTTGGGTCACGGCGTTGTTCACCAGCAGGGTGCGCTCTGCATCGCTCAGCACCAGCTTGAGCTCATTGCCGGAGCGGGAGAGCTTCCACTGATCCTGACGGGTGCCGGCGCTCTCCTTGATGATATTGAGCCAGCCCTCCTGCCCGTCGACGTCCGGCAGGGTGACGGCCAGGGCCCCCTGGGCGGTGCGCATCACGCTGGCGCCGCGCAGGTTGGCCTCGCGGAAGCGGGTGCGCAGGGTATCCACCAGGTTCTTGGTCTGGTTGTCGATGACAAAGTCCACGTCGACCCCGATCAGCAGCTGGGAGCCGCCGCGCAAGTCCAGCCCGAGCTTGATGGGATCGGCGCCGAGCCGGCTTATCCAGGTCGGGGCATTGGAGTGAAACTCCAGGGTGAGGGCGGCGCTGTCCACCCCCTGCTGCTCCAGCAACTGCTTGGCCCGCTGCTGCTCGGCCTGGGTGGCGAACACCAGCTCTACCCGCTCCTTCTGCTCGATCTGCAGCTGGGGGGCTATCTGGTGCTCCTGCAGCAGGCGCTGCTGCGCCCCGCTCAGGCGGCTCTGGCCATGGAGGCCCAGGGAGGGTTGCTCACCGAAGAAGGTGGGCAGGGAGTAGAAGGTGAAGGTGAGCAGCATCAGCAACAGCAGGGCGTACTGCCACAGGCTCATGCGGTTCAGTATGGTATGACTCTTTTTTCTCATGAAATCGGCCTCTGTCAGGCGATGGCAAGGGCGACACCGGGTCGCACCGTGCAAAAAAATGAAACAAGACAGCCTAGCCGTTCACTAAAAGTGAACAGCAACAGAGAGAAGATGAGGCAACAGCAGGCAGACTGACCCCATCGGGGTCAGGCGAGGAAGCTCTGGGAGAAGCGGTATTGCAGGTGCCGGCGCTGCAGGCGGCGCCGGTGGATGCTGGCGAAGTGATCGCGAAAGCTCGTCCTCGGGTAGAAGAGGGCGGCGTAGAGCAGCAGGCCGCACAGCAGCAACAGTATGGCCTGCTGGGCCCAGCTCATGACCAGCTCGTAGACCACGCTGCCGGGCTGATGATCCCGGCTCAGGGAGTGTTCGAGGCGCAGCAGGTGGCTCTGATGGGAACCGATGAACTTGACGACACCGTCATCGCTGTCGCTCGCGCCGTGCTGGATCCGGGCGCCGTCGGCGGAGTCCGCGGCCTCCCCCATCAGCTGGGCGGCGTGCTGGGAAGCGGGTACCTTGAACCCCTCCACCGAAACGGTAGAGAGCAGCAGAGTGAGCGCGATGAGCAGGGTCATCGCCGCCAGTTTCACTTTGTCCAGCAGGCTCAAAAAGTTAATTCCCGAATAATAGAAAGGGCAAACTACCATAGCCCCCCCACAAGGACAAGGGCGGCAGGCCATGACGCCTGCCGCCCTTGCCGCGCGGATCCTGCCAATCAGCGGCTGCGGGTCATGGCCTCGAAGTCCTCGGCATAGTCCTTGAGCAGGGTGTAGAGGTGGGCGCGCTGGGAGAGATCCATCGACTGGCTGAGGGCGCTGAGCCACTGTATGGTGCGCTGGCGTGACTGGTCGGTGTAACCGGTGAAGCGGCCATCCATCAGGCCGTCCCCCTGTTGCAGCAGGCGGGTCAGCTCCCTGCCGAAGTCCGGGCTCTGGCGCTGCTTCATCAGCCGCTCCAGCTCCTTGGTCCAGGCCTCCTGGAACTCCAGCCAGGGGGGCATCATCTCGTATTGCCACTCGGCCCACTGGGCGATGAGCGGCTCCTGGGCCGGCTTCACCTTGCCAATCCAGAACACCAGCCGTTCGTTCATCTTCTCCCGAAACTCCTTGAGCATCTGCGCCTTGGGCTCGGTGGCGAAATCATGCTTGCGCTCCTGCTGGCGCTTCACTCGGTCGGTCATGAAGCGCGCCACCTGGGCATCGGTCAGGGTGCTGGCGAGGCGCACGGTGCGGGGAATGGCGTTCTCCAGGGTGCGGGTCAGGCTGGCCTGGGTGCGATCCAGGTGCAGGGTGACCTGGGCCGGGGTCATGGGGCTGGCCACCGCCCTCGCCAGGGCATCGAGATCCCGGGCATAGATGGGCAGCTCGTGCTGGCGATGCCAGGCCATGAGCCCCTTCACCTCCCTGTCCAGCAGGGTCTTCTGGCTGCGGTCCAGGGAGAAGTAGTCGTCCAGTTGCCAGACGATGGCCGAGTCGAGCCAGTAGTAGATCACCCGGGTCGCGCAGCCGGTCAGCAGCAGGCAGAGCAGCAGCAGGCTCCAGCTGCGGGGTTGACGCCATGAGAATCTGGTCACCATGCATGCCTCCAAGTCGTAGAAAATAAGCGTCGCGCTGGCCCTTGCCCGGACTCACTCCAGGCGCTGGCGGTTGGTGTCGATGAGGGCCTGATAGTCGGGCCCGGGTTGCTGCTCCGCCATCAGCAGTGCCCACAACAGGCCGATGTAATCGACCCAGGGCAGGAAGGCATCGGCCTGGAATCCTTTGCCATTGAGCAGCTTATGAGCGCCTCCCCTGCCTTCAAGATAGCAGCTCTCCAACTGGCACCGCAGCTCTTCGCTCCAGCCATGGGTGCGCTGTATGCTGGCCAGCTCGAAGCCGGGATGGCCGGCGGCGCCGTACTCCCAGTCGATGACCCAGGGTCTGTGGCCCAACAAGTTAGCCGGATTGAGATCGTGATGGCAAGGGAGCCAGCAGTCGTCCGGCTCCCGGCTCGCGAGCAGGGCCCGCTCCAGCGCCGGCAACCAGTCCGGGATCCGGGCAAGACGGGCACGATAGCCGGCGCTGTGGGCCCGCACCGCCATCACCACCCGGGGCACCGGCAGGCGATGCAGCCGCGCCAGCACCTCCGCCATCAAGGGCGGTTGCTCGGCGAGGGGCGGCGCCTGCTCGGCCCAGTTCGGCTCGTCGCACCACGCCAGCAGCATCAGGCCGGTGGCAGGATCGCCGTGATGGCAGGGCAAGGCCAGCCCCTGCCCCACGGCCCCCTGATAGAGCTGCCACTCGGTGGCCCTGTCGATGCCGAGCCGGACCGGATCCGGGTGGCCGCGCCGCAGGAAGCCGCTCTGCCCCGAGGGCAGATGCAGCCGGTAGTTGCCGTTGGTCAGGCCGCTCGCCAGTGGCTCAAGGCGTCCCTGGTTCCAGGGGGCCGGCAGGCTGGCCAGCAGGGTCAGCTCCGCCAGATCCCCCTGCTGCCGGGTCGCCTCACCAGCCAAAGGTGGAGGTCTTCGCCTGCTTGCGGATCTCTTTCTGATCGGCCCACAGCAGCTCGCCATTCTCCAGATCCATCAGGTTCATGGTCATCTGGTAGTAGACGTCCTTCACCTTGCCGTTGTCCTTGACGATGCTGGCCAGGTTGCCATAGACCATGTAGCGGGCGCCGGTCTGCTTGCCAAGGCGCACCATGGAGGCGGGATCCACCATGCCGCTGCTCTGCTGGTACTCGAGCTGCTGCTTGACCGCGCTCACCTTGCTCATGTCCACGAAGCGGAACTTGCCGGCGCGCAGCAGCTTGGTGCGGATGGTGTCTGTGATGGCCTCGGTGTCGATGTGCTCCGAGGTCTTGTTGCGGATGGAGTCCATGAACATCACGGGACGGCCCCCTGCGGTGATCTCGCCCGTGACCGGCGAGGCCAGCATGGAGTCCGCCATCTTGTCGGCGATGGCCTGCAAGTCGGAGGAGCCGTAATCCACTGTCACCGTCTCTGTCTCTGTCGCGTCGCCATAGCTGACGGTGGTGCTGGAGCAGCCCCCCAGCAGCAGGGCAGAAGTCAGGATCAGCAGGGCATGGTTCATTCTCATCAGTTCGATTCCTCAATCACTTCGCGTACGTAAATCCGGTAGCCCCGGGCGGCCGGGCTCGGCGCCAGGGCGGACAGGGTGCGGGTCTGGTAGCCATGCAGCTTGATGGGGGTCCAGCCGCGGCCATCGCTGGCCACCTCCTGCCCGGCGTCATCATACCAATAGAACAGGTATTGCAGCTTGTTGTCGCCGCGCTGGGTGCTGGCGGCGGCCACGTTGACCTGCAGCAGGCCGTTTTGCTGGCGGCGGCTCAGCTCGGTCAGGGTGACATTGACGTTCTGGTGCTGCTCGGCCACAGCCGCCGCCCCGGGCGCGCCATAGAGCGCCACCCCAGAGGTGTTGGTGGCGCAGCCCGCCAGCAGCAGTACCAGCCCGAGGGCCAAGCCATGTGCTTTCATCTTGCTCTCCTTGCCGGCGGCCAGGGGCCTGGCCGGTCATTCATCTGTGTTGCCATATCCGGTTCCCCTTAGAGGGGCATCACCCGGGTGCTCAGTCCTGCGCCGAGACGCTGCACCCAGACGAGCGTGGTGCGGCCGGCGTGCACTGTGAGGGGCAGGGTGCGCATGGTGCTGCCCGCCCCCAGCCGGAGTTGCACCTCCCCGGCCGGAACCATTCCCTGCCAGCTCGATGCCTCGGCGGGCAGGGTCAGCCAGCTGCGGGTATCGGCCCGCTCCGAGAGGGTGTTGAAGATCCCCACCAGTATGTTGCCCACATCCCCCCCCTCCTTGGCCGCGGTGCGCCGCACCTGCTCCTTGGCCACCAGCCGCAGCGCCTGGCGGGTCAGCATGCCGGGCAGCCGCTCCTGCAGATCCTTGGCCGCCAGCGCCTCCAGTCTGACCAGCTCGCTGGTCTGTTCGACTCGCTTGCCCACCGACACCGTCAGCGGGCCGGTGTCGCTGCCCCTGTTGTCGTAATAGGGTACCGCCACGGTGAAGGTACGAAAATCGCCGCTGGAGGTGGAAATCGGCAGGGGCAGGAAGATCTCCCGCCGCGCCGGGATCAGGCCATCTTCAAACAGCACCACCAGCTGGCCCTGATCCCTGGCCAGCGGCGGCACCTTGCGGCCCACCCTTTTCTCTGTCTCCTTGAGCTCGTCCACGGAGCCGCGAAGCCGGGCCAGGCGCAGCAAGGCATCCTGCAGGCTCCGGTTGTCCGGCGCTATCTGGTAGCCGCGCTGGTAGTCGACCCAGGCGTCGTTGAGATCCCCGGCCGCCTCGTAGAGCACGCCGGAGAAATAGAAGGTGTAGGCGTTCTGGAAACCGTTTTTCACCTGACCTATCAGGCGATCGAGATCGGGGGCCCCGCGCGACATCAGCTGGCGCATCTCCCCTTCAGTTGCGGTATCTGCCTCGGCCTCTTCGCTCTCTTCCTTGGCCTTGCGCACCTCGTCGGCCCGCGCCTTGAGCGCCCGCTCCTGCACCTGGTTGGCGCGGCGCACCTCCACCAGGGCCCCTTCGGCATCCCCCCGTTGCAGGTAGTTCAGCGCCAGATAGTGGTGCAGCATGGTGCGCTCGTAGTCCGGCGCCCGGTAGGCCATGGTCTGATCGTTGGTGAGCAGGCTGCCCGCCTGGGCCAGCCCCTGACTCAGCCGGTACTGGGCCTGCTTGTCTTCCCAGGCGAGCCGGCTGTCGGCGGCGGCAAAGCCCTGCTTGCTGATCGCATCCTGACCCGCCAGCCAGGCGATGCGGCCTCTCTCCAGCTGATCCAGCACATAGGTGTCGTTCCCCGGGGTCGATTCCCGCACCTTCGGCAGGGCCTCGGCGGCATGACCCAGCAGCAGCTGGTTGCGCAGAGGCACCATCTGATCGGAATAGGAGACGAAGAGATCTTGCCAGCGGGAGGCGCAGCCTCCCAGCAGCAGACCGGCCAACAGCAGGCCGGTCAATGAGGCGGGACGCATCACAGGCTGAGCAGGGGTCCCAGCGGCTGACCACCCACCAGGTGCAGGTGGATGTGATAGACCTCCTGCCCGCCGTGGCGGTTGCAGTTCATGATGAGGCGATAGCCATCCTCGGCGATCCCGGCATCCGCCGCCAGCTTGCGGGCCACGGTGAACATGCGGCCGAGCGCCAGCTCGTGATCCGCTTTCACGTCGTTGACCGTGGGGATCAGCACATTGGGCACGATCAGAATGTGGGTCTTGGCCTTGGGCTGGATGTCCCGGAACGCGGTCACCAGATCGTCTTGATAAAGGATGTCGGCGGGGATCTCCTTGCGGATGATTTTGCTGAAAATGGTTTCTTGCGCCATGGGTAACTCCTTTATATGAAAAAGAAAATTCAATGCAAAACTCAAGCGACTCCCAAAAATGTCGCCACAGCCCGCCAAGTGTGACACAAGCCGACATTTGACACAGCCGTTGTCCCAATCACTTCAGTTATTGTGAAGAATACCGATAGTGAGGATGACGTCCCGAGTACCCCAGCGGCATTCCCCGTGAGGGCATGCAGGGTACCAAAGGGACGGGGTACTCAGGCAAGGGACTTTTGCATAGACAGCGGGACAATAATGAAACAAACAATGTCAGACCTCTCGATCTTACAGAGAGTCTATCTGGGCTTTGCCATCCTGGTCGCCGTCATGGTCGCCAGCGCGGTACTGACCTTTCGCGGCCAGATCGAACTCAACGATGCCCTGGATCAGGTAACACAAGAGTCCATGCCGCTGGTGATCGCCAGCAGCCAGACCCAGATCAGCCTGCTCAGCGCCAACAAGTGGCTCACCGACGTGCTGACCGAGCAGGATCCCAAGCAACTGCCGGCGGAAGTGGCCGAGCTGCAGCAGGCCAAGGGCCAGGTCGACAAGATGCTGACGACCCTCAGGCAGCAGGTGGCGGCACACCCCGAATTGCAGGGGGAGATGACAGCCCTCGACAAGCTGGTGGCTGACTACCTGCAGCTGACCCAGACCCTGCCCACCGAGCACGAGGCCCTGCTCACCCGGCTGCACAAGGTCAACCAGGCCAAGGGCCAGTTCCAGGTCAGCCTGCCCCAGTTCAAGAAGAACCTCGGCGACATGATGGTCACCGTCGACGACAGCTTCATCAAGATGCTCTCCGAGACCCTGACCACCAAGCTCTCTGCCATCGAGCTCTCCACCATGGATGCCCTCAACCAGAGCATCCCCGCTCCCATCGAAGCGGCACTCAAGCGCAACAAGATGCAGATCGAGGGCTTCAACAGCACCATCAAGGATCTCCAGGGGGAGCTCAAGGACTTCGACAACAACATGGGCCACTACGTCCATGGCTTCGTGCGCGACACCACCGCCAATGAGGGTGTGCTCGCCCAGTACCTGGCGCTGATGAAGCAGCAGCAGAGCATGCGCGAGCAGAGCAAGCAGGCGAGCCAGCTCATCGTCAGCATCCAGAACAAGCTGGAGGGGATCACCGCCCAGAGCCAGCAGCTGATGAACGCCAGCATCAGGGCCTCCGATCGGGTGCAGACCCAGAGCACCCTGACCCAGGGGATCAGCATAGTCATCGCCATCTTCGTCGCCATCCTGGTGGCCTTCACCCTCGGCAAGGCCATCCGCCGCCCCCTGAAAGAGCTGCTGCGGGTACTGACCGAGGTGACCCAGGGTGACATGACCCAGCGGGTCGGCTTCAAGAGCCAGAACGAGTTCGGCCAGCTCGCCAGCCAGATCAACCTGCTGATCCAGCAGATGGGAGACGTGCTCAGGCAGCTCTCCCAGGCCTCGACCCAGCTCAACAGCGCCGCCCACGACAACCGCCACACCACCGAATCGGTGCGGGCGGATCTGGAGAAACAGCGTCAGGAGACCGCCTCGGTCGCCGCCGCCATGACCCAGATGGAGGCCTCGGTACGGGAGGTGGCCCAGGCCGCCAACCAGACCCTGGAGCGGGTGCAGGACGTGGAGAAGGCCTCCGAGATGGGGCGCAAGGTGATGGCAGGCAACATCACCACCACCCACCAGCTGGCGGGCAAGCTGCAGCAGACCGGCAAGGTGATCGGCGACGTGAGCGCCATGAGCGGCCAGATTGGCAACATACTCGACGTCATCCGCGGCATCGCCGAGCAGACCAACCTGCTGGCGCTCAACGCCGCCATCGAGGCGGCCCGGGCCGGCGAGCAGGGCCGCGGCTTTGCGGTGGTGGCGGACGAGGTGCGCAACCTGGCTGGTCGCACCGCCCAGTCCACCAGCGAGATCCAGACCATGATAGAGAACCTGCAGCAGGGGGTCGCCCGGGCGGTCAACGTGATGCAGGAGTGCTCCCGCGAGATGGACAGCTGCGTGGATCAGAGCTCCCAGGCCAACAACGCCATGGAGGAGGTGCAGGGCATCGTCGTGCTCATCAGCGACATGTCGAGCCAGATAGCCTCCGCCGCCGAGCAGCAGCAGGCCACCAGCGCGGACATCGCCACCAACCTCAACCGCATCTCCGACATCTCGGATCTCAACTATCAGGGCATAGAGCGGGTCGCCGAGACCAGCCAGCAGCTCGACTCCCTGGCCGAGCAGCAGGAGGGGCTGGTGCAGCGCTTCCGGCTCAGCGCCTGACTCATTCCACACTGTATTGTGAAGGGGCCAACGGGCCCCTTTTTCTTGCCGTTTTCATTGCCGCACCGGCCAGAGAGTGAAAGACGGATCCCGATCACGGACAGCCGTCCTCCTCTGGGCCAGCATAGTTCTATGTTTCCTTTTGCGACCCGGTCGCCCTCAGGATGTTGTCATTATCTCCCTTAGCCAGTTACTGCTGTTTGCCGCCGCCTCCCTGCTGATGGCGCTCACCCCGGGCCCGAACATGATCTACCTGCTCTCCCGCTCCCTCTGCCAGGGGCGGATGGCGGCCATCATGTCATGGGGCGGCGTGGTGCTCGGCTTCAGCGTCCACATGCTGTGCGCCGCCGTTGGCCTGACCGCGATCTTCATGGCGATCCCCATGGGCTATGAGCTGCTCAAAGTCGCCGGCGCCCTCTACCTGTTGTGGATGGCCTGGCAGGGGATAAAACCTGGCTCGACCTCCCCGTTCGAGCCATCATCCTTGCCTGCTCATTCCTCCGGCCGGCTGTTTCTGATGGGCCTGCTCACCAGCGTGCTCAACCCCAAGGTTGCCATCTTCTATCTCTCGGTGTTGCCCCAGTTCATCTCACCGGATGTGGGCTCCGTGCTCGGCCAGAGCCTGCAGCTCGGCACTGTACAACTGCTTATCAGCGCCGCCGTCAACCTGGGGGTAGCCCTCTCTGCCGCCCATATCTCGGGCTGGTTTGCCCGCCACCGGCTCTGGCTCGCGGTGCAGCGCTACCTGATGGCAACGGTACTGGGTCTGCTCGCCGTGCGTCTGTTGGCCCAAGGCCGCAGTTAGGCGAGACATTGCAGTCACCACGCTGATGGCCACTGTGCTCGGTTTGCTTGCCGCCCGTCTGCTGGCTCAGGGCCGCAGTTAAGGCCTGGCCGCCCTCAAGCAGGCAACAAAAAGGCTCCCATCGGGAGCCTTTTACTTTGAACAGGAGATGCCAGTTCAGGCGTAGGCGATGGCGCCCTTGCCGACCCCTTCATAGGCGACAATCTTGACGAACTTGTCCCCCACCTGCTTCTTCACTTCGCGGGCGATATAGTGAGCCAGCAGCTCTATGGTGGTGTCCGTGTCTATCATCTCCACCTCGGCGGCCGGCATGGCGAGCTGGAACAGCCCCTGGGGCGCCACGTACTTGAAGCCCAGGTGGTGTTCCCCCAGATGGGCCTTGGCCAGCTCGCTCAACGCCAGCTCGGAGAGGGCCACCTTGTCCTCCTGGGTGCCGAGGTAGATGTCGGCCCAGCGCTCGGCCCAGTTCAGCTCCAGCTCCTCGTCGCGCGCCCCGTCCACCTCGATCTCGACCGGAGAGCGATGGCCGTGGGCGATGCGCTGGCAGTTGCCGTCGTGCTTCTTCAGGCCGTGGCTGTAGTGGTAGAAGGCGCCCTCTATCTTCTCCTGGCGCAGGGTCAGGGAGAGATCCTTGATGTTGCCGGGCAACCGCTTGGCCAGCACCGCCAGCAGATAGCGGGTCACCGACTCCTTGTCCACCTGGGGGGCGGGTATGAAGGCAAAGCCCTGGGCCGGGCAGCGCAGGTGGATGGAGCGCCCCGGGCGCAGCAGATCCACGGTGCACTCGTCGCCATCCAGAGTGTGGACATGGACCAGGGGGCTCTCGGTCGGCACCAGCAGCTTGTGATCCACCTCTTCATCGATGATCGACTTGACGAGCTTCTTCACCCGCCCAAAATCCAGCAGCATGCTCATCTCATTGAGCTCGCCGCTCATCTCGATGTCCACCAGCCAGCTCTCCCCTACCATGCCGCGACGCTCGCACAGATAGCTGGAATCGATCACAGTCAAATCTCTAACAAATAACTTCATTACTCAGGCCTTGCTACAGAGAAAGTGCAGTTTGCGATATTATGACCCCGGATTATCGGCAAAGGAATGATTGATTTCTATCAGGATCCATTGCCAAGCCGCTTGGCATAAGGCTTGAGGCCAGTTTTATTGCCTCGTACGCATCCCATCAAACACCGCATTTCCCCGCATTTTACCCCTCTTTTTGCCCCAAAAATGCCCCAAGAAATTACCTAAGGATCTCGTATCACGCAGGCATAGAAAAGCCCGCACAGTGGCGGGCCAATCCGAATCCTTCCGCATCACGCTGACACGGTGGCTTCATCGCGAAGTTTTTCCAGAATGCGCGCGATCTTGCTTTCCTCCTCAGGCGCCAGGTCCAGCGTCTCAACAAACTCTTCCAGTTCGCTTAGTAGTGATTCCATCCGATCTCCCCCTTGCTCTCCCAGTCTCTCGACTGTGAAACACTGTATACCCATACAGTGAACTTCTTGAATTTATCATTTTCGGACTGGTTTGGGTATTAAAAATGGGGCCGCGGCCCCATCAGTATCAGTCAGCCTTGTCAGGCATCATCCGCTGTATCCTGTCAACAAGTGCCCTGCGCTCCTGAGGGCAGAGGTCGATAACCTCCAGCTCGACCAACAGGGCGGTTAGCTCGGCTTGCAGTTGGGCGGCGCTCATTGCACACCGCCAACACTGAACTGCTGAGCCAACTTTGTAAGCCCCTTCGGGGTGATGCGAACCTGCTCAAAAAGGCGCTCACCTCCATCAGCCAAGGGAACCATCGTCACCTTGTGCTCAACCAGCCCCTGCTGCACCTTGTCCTGATAACCAAGCCACTGCTTGCCGCCGGCACGCTTGTAGATCCAGCGCTGGCTGCACAGGTGCTGATTGAACTTCTTCGGCTGCTGTTGCAGCGCCTTGGCGGCCTCGGTCAGGTTCAGCGAGCCATCGGCCAAAGCGATCCTCTCCAGCGCCTCAACCTTGGGTTTGGCAGCCTCCATCTGCAGTTCCAACTCGTGATTGGCGGCCTCCAGGCGCAGCCGTTCTTGCTCGGACTGCATGGCGATCTGCAGGATCTCCATGGTAGTCAGCTGTGGGGTGACCGGGCCCAGCTTTCCGGTGCGGTAATCCAGAAACACCTGATTGACATGGAGCTGGAAGGCGGGGCTGATCCATCCGGCATAGGAGATCGCCAGCAACTCGTGGGCGAAGGTACCGCCGTTGCGGCCTTCAACGGAAACTATGCAAATCTGCACAGTTTGCTTTTCCAACTCAGCGACCAGCTCCTGCGCCTGCTTGGTGCGCAACCACTGAGCTGGGGCTTTGCTCGAACCAAGTTGACTGGCCCGGTGAAGGGCGTTCAGGTTGAACCGCCCCGCCTCGTCAGTGGTGATCTCCACCCCGGCGATTACCGGCTTGGAATTCAACGGCCCTGTCAAAACTTTGGTTTGCTGATACTGTTGTTGTATAGTCATACCGTAACTCCAATCATTTGCGTGCTTGGTTTACATTCCTCGGCCTTGGCGGTTGCACCCGCTGGGGCCGAATTCTTTTTTTCCTCATGCCACTTCTCTCTCTGCATCCCCACTCTCTCTTTTCATCTCTGTGTAAAGGATGGAGATTACCTCTCTGGTCAGGCTTACGCCGTTATCAACAGCTCTGTGCCCTAGCCATTTCTTCAGATCTTCCGGCAGCCGGATTGATGTTGGTGGTACTTGGTGGCTCACCATATCCCCCTGTGTTGTTGCTTACTCATGAATGTTACGAGAGTTAACACCTCAACCCCTCCACTCAGGCTAGAGTCAAAATGATTCAGAGTCAAATAGATTCTTTGCTTTGTGATTCTATAAGAGCCATTATCAGTGGTGATAATGCTTAAATACCTACATATAAGCACGGGAACAAAAATGACCCAAACGAAACCCTTCCCGCTAAGAATGCCTGATGATATGCGCTCATACCTTCAAGAAAGCGCAGATAACATGGGGCGCTCTCTGAACGCGGAAATTATTCATAGAATTCAATGTAGCATCGAGTCAGATATATCTAAGTCTGGCGACCATATCTCACATATATATCCAAAGAATTACAATTCAGAAACAGACCCATCATTGCCGCCAAACATCATTATATTAAGCGATGAAGTTCATAAAGCTCATGCAATGTATTTAAATGAAGATATTAGTGATGTTGTTAAATTCGTTAGGGAAGAAATGAAAAAAAATAAATGTGATAATAAGGAGGGTTAGCTTGGTGGTGAAAAAATTAATTACAGCTGCGTTTGTTTTTTTGGCATTCTTCACTTCGTCATTTACGTCCTTTGCGAGTGAAAGCGCGGATAAATTCTGGAGTGACTTAGATAGTAAAATCACCCAAGAATCACTTAACCAAGATAAATCTGTCAAAATAGAGGTTGATACCAAACTTTCAAACCCCACCAAAATATTAATCTCTCTTTTGTCGATATCTGCTGTTGTTTTGGTTTTCTATTTTTCAACCAAGAAGATTAAGTCTAACTCAAAGGCGAGAACTGTCATCCTTAGTTCAGCTATGATTATTTTTGTAATGATGTGTGTAGTTCCACCATGGAAGTATGTTGTGAACACAAGCATGACTAGGAAGGAGACTCCTGCTGGATACTCACTAATTTATATATCTCCATCCACCGAAGGGTTAACAATTAACACCGGTGTAACCATCGACGTAGAGAGACTTTTTATCCAATTGGTAGCGCTTGCCGGCCTTACATCAATATTTCTAATCAACACAAAGAAATAAATCACGCTAGCTGAACAATTACAGCAATTGCAAATCCAACCAGGGCAATGAAAAAGCTGAATGCCATAAAGTCATCCAGATCACTCCTGCTGGATTTGCTGAAACACCAGCCCCCTGCAGCAAAAGGAATAAGTGCCAGGGTGAAGCTGAAACTGAACGCTTTCAGCGCCACCACCATCATTATCAGCGCGAGCAGTATCCACATGGTCTTTTCCTTTTAGAGAAAGACCTAATTCTACCTCCAATCTCTGTGACCAAACCAGGGCCGGAATTGTGGAGCACCTTGCTGCCCTCAACTTCACTCTCAATCTCTATCCACTTTAGAAATTTGCAAATATTGAAATATTTTCTCTTTTCTGAGTGCAAGTAGTCTTGCATCAGCCAAAGTAGTGGTACTACCCCACCTAAGAAGAAAACCACAAGGGAAAAAACAAAATTGCCATTACTTTTAACTAGTTCCGTGGATACAACCAATGATGTAATTGTAGATAAGAACAATATGAAGATTGGGTTATGAAAAACACTGGATATATCAATTTTTTTAAACCTAGCATCATTCCATTCCAGTAAGTCTTTTATAGGAAGGTTAGACAGTACGCTATTCTCTTTAAAATCCGATTTGAACATACGATAGCGTGCATACAACTCTCTTTCAGATGCGGGCAACATTGAGCACTCTCCAACCTCCCTGCCATTCTTCCAAGAAAGAATATGGCCTACGAGCAAAGCGAGTGAAAACTCAGAAAAAATAGTTGCCACTAAGTTGTATGCGCTCCCATAAGTTCCCCAAAAGACACCAAATGACATTACTGCATATAATGTCATGCCTGATATATACCACATGGAGTGCCCATTACGCTGCAACAAACCAATGCGACTGCACTGCTTATATATATAAAACAATTCATTCCAATGATTAACGTAATCCATTACGGCTCCAGATAAATGTCATCTACTTCTGAGGAGTCAAATCTATTATTCCCCCCAAAGCAAACGATTTTTGTTGACTGCCTGATACACCAGGTCATTGCGGCGTGCCAGCAGCTCGTCAATGCGCCGGCGCTTTTCCTCTGCCGCCATGGTGCGGTCACGCTGGATCAGTTCAATCTTGTTGCGCACCACACGCACTTGCTGCTGGGTACGGCTCAGGCTTCGCCGTGACTTCAAGATCCCGCCCTGCTCCTCCAGCAGCTCGTTCGCCTTGTCGGTCAGCCCTTCACTGCGGTATTGGTCCACTGTGCGCTTGAGCTGGTTCACCTCGTTCAGCATCCGGTAGAACTCTTCCATGTGCTGAGTGGACTTTGCAGGGCCAGTACCGCGGTACACCGCTTTCACCAGCGGGATCTCGTCTGCCCGCCAACTTGCAGACTCCCCAGGTCGGGCAGCCCGGATCACGCCGTCAGCGGCAGCCATCACATAGCTGCCCATGGTGCCGGTGTAACCGATCACCAGGTGCTCAAGCTGCTTGGGCGAGAAGCCAGTGAGCTCCCCCAGCTCGCGCATCAACAGGCTGGTCTGCTCGTTGTAGCGAGCCTCTGCCATCACAGCCAGATCCTGCGGGCCGTCGATAGGACCTCCCCGGAAGCTGTCATAGTTGAAGGCTGCCTCCACCATCGGCTTGACGATCTGGGGGGTCGGGTTGAGGGCGAAGGTGTCGCCAATCGCCCTGGCCACGGCCTTCCCAAACTGAGACCCGGTATCCTTGTCGCCCAGGGCCCGCACCATGCGCTCGGGAATGGTGCCGAAAAGCACGCCAATCTCGAACGGCTTGGGGATCCGCCAATGGTGCTCGCCAAGCCAGAAGTGCCAGTTTGCATCCTTGTCCCAGTCCGGTAGCTCCTCATAGCGCTCGTCGTCCCAGTTGTGCGCCAGTAGTGCCAGGCTCGCTGCCGTGATCATGCCTGCACGTTTGGCAATGGCGCGCGGGTTGTCTCGCAGTTCGCGGGTCAGCTTGCCAAGCCCCTGCACCCGGGCATTGAAGAACGGCAGCACCTGGGTCATGACTTGCATGGTGCGCGATGCCCCCAACATCGAGAAATCCATCAGATCCTTCGACTCGAACGCCGCCTGGGCGTGGCTCTTGCCGGCCTTGATGGCGGCGTCATAGACCGCCTCACGGTTACCGTTTTCAACCGCCTCACCCACCCTGCTGTATTTCTCCCATGCGTCAGCCACCACACCCTTGGCATGCGCCGCATTGCGGATGATGCTCTTCTCGTAGCGGGCGATTTGCTCCGGGGTCATCCCCTTGCGGCGCAGCGACTTACGCACGGTATCGGCCATGGCCTCCGGGTCATTGCCATTCACGTAGCCGCCCAGGAAGGAGGCTCCGCTGAACATCACATCGATGGTGCTTCCATCCATGGTCAGGGTCTTTTTCACCCCCTTGATGGAGTCAATCATCGGCTTGAAGCCGTCCTTGCTGATGGCCCAACTGGAGAGGGAGTCGCGCAAGAAGTTGCGCAGCATGAACTCCGGTGAGGCTGTCACCCCGGCGGTGAGCAGGCGCTTGGCTTTGGCGGCCATATTGACCATGGTGCCGAACGGCTTGCGGTCGAAGAAGGTCATGGCGCGATAGAGGTCCGGATCCTCAACCCGGATCATGTAGTCCTCCCCCTCCAGCTTCACGGTGATCAGGTCTTTCCCATTCTTAAGGGCACGCCAATCCATCATGTTGGGTTTGGCAACCACCTCGATGATGCCGGTGTCAGCCAGGTTCCAAACGGTCTTTTGGGCTGCCATGTTCTTCATGGAGGCGTCGATCAGACTGGATGTGGAGGTGAAGATGTTCTCGAGCAGATCGGCGGTGTTGGCCTCTCCGCCCTTGAGCTTCTTGATGCCGGCATTCTGGTTTGCAATCCCCTTTGGCTTGAAGGGGGCCAACACGTCGCCATCCTCCGACTCACGGAAGAAGGGGATATACCACTCGCTTTCGAACTCGGCCCTGGCCTCCTTGGTAAAGAGGCCCGCCTCTTGCGCCAGGTCCAGAGTGGCGGCATTGAGCCGGTTCCAGCGCGCCTTGGCCTCAAGGAAGACCTTCTCCTTACCCTTGCTCAGCCCTTTGAGGGAAGCAATGTCCTGTTCGCTCAGCAGGTTCTCGCGGCCCTGCTCCATCAGGAGCTCGGCCCGGTGGCCAGCCATCCACCCCAGCCAGTTGTGCAGGTCCATGCCCAGGTCGGAAAAGATACCCAGCAGCGCATCCTTCTCGCCAGTACCCGCCTTGCGCTGGATCACTCCATCCCGCCACTCCGGCAGACCATAGAGCATGGTCGCCTGCATCGTAGAGGCAGCACCAGTCGCCATCCGTGCCGCCACGTAGCCGGAATCGGCAGCATCGGTAATCCCGGCTGCGTCCTCGGCGTACTTGATGGGGGCCAGCGCATCGAGCACCTCGGTGTTGGCCTTCTTGATGACACGATCTACCCATGAGCTGACCACGCCACGGTCAACTTGACGGAGCTTGTTAAGGCTGGTTTTGGTCTTGTCGATGATGTCGGGCTTTGCGCCGAGATTCAGCTTTCCCATAGCCTTGTCTGCGGCGGTGGCCGTCTGGCTCATCCTGACACCACCTTTCTTGATCGGCGCCTGTGCATCCTCCTGACTGAACTTCTTGCCACCATCAGGGCCGTTGTCCTCTGGGCCAGTCCGCTGCAACTTTTTACCCAGCCCCTCGATAAGAGAGCGGGTCTCCGCAGCCGTGATGCCATCCGGCACGAAGCCGACAGCCCGCAGCGCCTTGGTGATCATGGCAACCACCCGATCCCAACCACGGCCCCAGGCCCCCTGCTCCAATTCCGCCAGATGAGCCACCACTTCCTCGGCTTTGGTGCCGATGTCCTCGTCAGCGTAATGGGTGTTTACCCAGTCCCACACCGGCTTCATGCTGGGGTCCTTCTGCGACTGGATGAGGCGGCTCATCAGCTTGGTGTATTCCCCGTCGCCCAGCACGTTGGCAAGGCCGTAGTGGGCCAGCACTTCATGCCGCAGGATCTCGCGCATCCGCTTGGGGTCAGAAATGGTGTCCGCAGCTACGTGCAGGGTGCCGGCATCGTCGTCAAACGCCGCGCGACGGATCAATCCTTCCTTGGCATCCAGCCCCAGGGCCCCTTCAAGCTCCCCCTGGGTGGAGTGGATCTGCACCTTGATGCCGCTCGCCCCCCGGTACTGCTTGAACCAACCATGGGAAACCAACTCAGCTTCTTTACGGGTCAGGTGCTTGGCCGGCTTGTTCCCTTGTGCCATTGCCTGCTTTGAGAAGCGGATTATGCGTTCAGGCTTGTCGTCCTTGGCTGGCTCATCGGCTTGCTTGCCGATCACCTCTTCGCCCGTGCGGATGTTCTGGCGGGTGCGCTTTCCGCTGCGAATGCCTTCACCAACAGCCCGGATCAGGCTATCGAGCTCGTGCTCCTTGATGGGGCCCTTTGCCAAACCGGCCTTGCGCAACATGCGGGAGAACTCGGTCTTGATACCGTTCCATGCCTGGATGGTGCGCGACGGCAACTCGTTTTCAGTAAGGTGGGCAAACACCTCTTCCGCCTGGTGCTGCTCACTTTTATCGCCATACATCTCCGGGCGGGAGATTTCTGACCAGGCAGGAGCAAGCCATTTCTCACTTTTGGCATCACTCAGCTTTTGGAGGAGAGCTCGCTTATTTTCAGGCGTAAACGTGTCCAGGCCATAGTGACCCAGGACCTCATGACGTAACGTAGAGACGACTTCCGCTTTTGCTCTTTCAACTCCTCCCATACCCTGTTCATTTCGTGGCGCAGGTCTGTTCTGCTGTAAAAGACGGGGATCTCCAGATACCCCTCTTTCTCCCCCTGCGCCTTCGTGAACACCCTGACGCCCGGCTCTGCGGGTGATGCTGTCTGCGATGAGGTGGACTTGCTGCTTGCCGGGGAGGTATCCCCCATCCCGCCATCCAATTTGCTCGGGGCTGCCTTCTGGTCCATAAAGGTCCTCTTGAGTTTGACCAACAATAAAGTCGAGTGACTGAGCCCCTTTATACTCACGTCTAAAGTCAGAAACAATCTGAGCCACATCGTCAGCGGACAGTCCCTCCCGCTGCTGAGACATGCGGACTTTCTTGGCGACTGGCTTGGTGGTATCCCCCTCCTTCACCCAGCGCTTGAACGATTCCACCGGCATCGCCTTGATGGCACCCAGTCCTTTCCAGCCCGCCTCGTAGTTGCCAAGGTAGCCTTCCAGGGCGGCCTGCTCGTCGGCAAAGCCCATCATCACCTTGTGCTCGTCAAACTTCCCGGTTTTGGGGTCCACCTGGTCCACCACATAGACCGTCTCACTATCCGGCTTATCGCCGATGAACACATCGACATGATCGCCGTCCGCCCCCAGGGTACGCTTGATATAGCCATAGTCGTGGGCCATGGTGGATTGCCACTCCTTGCCATCCGGGTCAATACCTGAACGGGTGGATCCCTTGGGGTTTTCGAGCGCAATATCCAACCCCTGCAGCGTGAGGTGGCCCTTCTTGTAGTTCCCCGCCTCCTTCTGCGCCTCGGTGGGTTCCGGCGCAACCTCGGAGCGAGCCGCCTCTATCATCCGAGCCGGCGCACTGCCTGCCATCTCTTCTCGATCACGGCGCAACTGGATATAACGCTCGAGATCCATCTTCTCTTGGCCTGCCTGACGAGCCCCCTCATTGGCTACTGCGGCACCGGTGCGACGCCCACCATTGCCATTCATCTCGTGCCGACCAGCCAACTGCAAATCCGCAATGGTACCGCCGAGGTTCTGGTGGCGTTTTTCCAACTCATTTATGGTCATCCCGCCAAAGCGGTTGTCCATGCGCCCAGCAAACTCGCGCTCAGACTGTTCCCAGCGCTCCTCGCGAGTCGGCACGGGGTCCCCCTTCTCGAAAGCCCTCCGGTAGGCCTCCCGCGCCCTGTCAATAGCGCCCTCTTTGGTGTTGGAGGTAAACCAGCCAGCCCCAACAGCAGATCGGTACTTCCAGCGTCCGGCATGCTCCTTCAGCAAGTCGCGATCAATAAGATCTACCTCGGTTGGCTCCGGAACTACCCCACCTCGAGCAGCCTCGACCAGTGCCGAAGGCTCATTGGCGGCCGGAGCAGTAAGGCCTCGCACCTTGGCAGTGAACGACTTGGCTACTACCAGGCCACCCTTACCCGGGATCGCCTTCACGCCGTTATCCTTAGCCCACTGCTTGATGATCGGCACTTCGCCTTTCAGGGTGATGGTGCCATCAGGGTTATCAATCATCTCCGACCAGGGTGTCGGCGCCGCCGCTGGCCCGGCAGTCGTGCGAGCCTGTTCAGCTTGCGCCTCTTCAGATACAGCAACCCCGGCAGGTGCCGGGGCTGTCAGTGAATTTTCCTCTCCTGGTTGGGTAACAGGTACAGGTGCAAGAGAAGTGCCATCTGCCGGATCTCCGGGTCCAGCTCGTTCCGCGAGTTCGGCAGGGGTTGGTCCAACACTTGTTGCAACCGGATCGCCTGCGCCAGGCTGATCGCGTTGTCCTTCACTGCTGATTGCAGGTACTGGGGTAACTGGCTCATTGCTCACCTCTGTCTGGGGTTGGTTGACGGGGATCACCTCGCGGTATCCGGTATCGATAGCTGGTACTAATTGGCTGGCCTCGCCCGCTGTGGCAGACGGTGCCGGAACTGTTTCAGCGCTTACGCTTGCAACTGGCTGATCAGATGGTTGATTCGGGTCGGTGACACTGATGTCGTCGAGTTGTGGGGCGCTTGATTGCGTGGTTGCAGCCGCCTTCACCTGCTCGACTTCGGCGATCTCGGCCACCCCGAAGCCGCCGCCATTGAGCGGAACCGGGGTTTCCTTACCCTTGCGGCTGGCTATGGCGGCCTCTTTCTCGCTGGCGAACGGCTTGCCTTTGCGGGTAATGCGCAGAGATTGCAGGGGGCCAAACACGCTATCTGTGGCGCTGCCAGCCTTGACGATGGATTGCCTGACTGGGGAACGCGGATCCCGGGTGGACTCCTCCCCCAGGGTGTTATCAACCTGGTCGCGGGACAGGCGCGGCGGGGTGTACGCGCTATTCCGGGTGTCGGAGCCGGGTTTACCACTGGCGAAGATGATATCCGACTTGCCGATCTGGGCCGGCATTTTGCCCTGTGGCTGCGCTTGCTGCTCACTACCGTTGGATTTCCCAGCCTCCCGTTGGCGCTGGTCAGCACCGTAAATCACGTCTCGGTGAGGCAACTCGGTGCCCACCTCACGGGCCTCGCCATCGACCACGGCTCCCGGCAGCTCGCCGGCAGGGTTGGCGGTGGCCGCCTCTGGCGGAAGCAGATCCCCCTCCTGCCCACTCTGCCAGTGGGTGCGCTTATTTCCTCGATACTGCGGACCGGTGCCGGCCTGACGATCATCATGATCACCCGGTGCCGCAACCGCCTTTCCCTTGGGCTTGGCATTGGCATCACCGGCAAAGATAACATCCTTGAGCGGCAGCGCCAGGCGCTGGTTCTCCATAGCCACTTGCTGGGCGCTCTTATTGCCAGCGAAAGGGTCAACCCCGAGCTCACCGGCCTGAGCTCGCTCATAGAGGCTCTTGCCCTGATCACCCGCCTGCATCTGGGTGGCCACCAGATCCTGCACGGTCTGGCCGAACTCACCCGCCAAGGCGCGCTGCACCTCGCTATCAGCCGCCATCCCCTTGTAGCGATCAGCGGTATCGTCTTGACGCAGATAGGCGGGAACATCACGCAGCTCGTCAAACTGGCTCCCACTGGGACCGAGCGGGTTCAGATCTCCCTCAGCCTGTGTGGCGGAGGGCGCCTGCTCGCCACCCTCCTGTGGACCGAATGCAGAGACCGGATCCCCTGCGGGGCCTGCTGCTTCCTCCGTTACCGTCGCGGAAGGTTCTGAAACCGGATCGGTTCCTACGTCCTCCTCTGGGCCGGCATGCTTACTACCTCGCGCCCCACCGACAGCACCTACCGCACCACCTGTCCCCATCCCTATCAAGCCGCCCTCGATCGCGCTCGACATGACCCCCTTCATCGGGTCGATATCGGCGGCGGCCACCTCGTTGAGGGATTCGTTGACGGCGTATTGCTGCACCCCCTCCTCCAGGGTTTCACCCACACCCTCCCCCATGGCCCCTTTGGCTGCGCCTTTCAGCACGCCACCGGTGGCCGCCTTGCCAGCCAGCATCTTGAACAGCATGGCGTCGCCCATCATGGAGCCCATGGCGGCGGCGCCCCAGGTCTTGGCGTCGCTCATGGTGGCGCGGCTGGCTAGGTTCGCCGTCTCTTCCCGGGCCAGCGCCAGCTTCTCCTCATCGGAGAGGTGCTCAGTCTGCTGGTCCTGGTCGATGCGAGTGAAGGACTGGCGGAAGGTGTCGCTGGCCGCCAGCTCGTCAAAGCTCATGCCCAGCACGGTGTCACGAGTGTTCACCCCCGCACTGCCGACTGACCCGGTCGCACCAGTGGTGACGGCGGCGCCGGTGGCAATTTTGGACACGGCCTTGGCGGCAACCGCTTCGGCTATCTCCTGGGTCGCGCCACGCTTGACCATGGATGCGGTGACAGCGCGGCCAATAGAGGCTTTGGCTGCCACCCCTGTCACCCCGCCTGCCGCCAGTGTCGGCAGCAAGGAGCCAACCCCCTGCGCCATCTTCATGGCCCAGACATCGATATCCCCCGCGCCATCCCCCAGGGTCAAGCGTCCCTCCGGCGTTTCATCGACCAGTCGGCGGCTCATGGCCTCTTTGGCATCAGGGCTCATACCTTCGGAAAGCGACTCGGCGCCAGACTTTGCCAGATCACCCGCTCCCGCAACGAAGTCCAGCACAGGACTGAGTTTGCTCGCCAAGTTGGCGCGGGACTGATCCAGGTAGTCGCCCCCCTGCTTCCCGGCATTCTCTTTGCCGAAGTTGCTTGCCTGCCGTGCCAGCTCACCAATGCCGCCCACCAGATCAAGTGCGCCAGCGCCCACCCCGCGGGCGACATCGCCCAGGCCGACATCAAGATCACGTTTGGCTACAGGCTCGGATGGTTGGGGTGTTGCAGCCGCTGCGGCAGACAGGCTGCTATCGAGCGAGCTCCAGAAGGGGTCATTACGAGTGTCAGATTGTCGCGGTTGTGGCAGGGCGTCACGCAGTCCAGGTTTGTCCATGGTGTCCTCGGCTTTCGGGCAAAAGAAAAGCCCCGAGCGGCGAACCGATCAGGGCTTTTGAGATGGGGCGATCAGCATGCAGACTGACCGACGATGGAGAGATGCTAACGCTGGGGTGGGTGAAAGGCAACTATCGGCGGGCCTGGGCTAGGCTCATTGCCTGATAGGCGTTGGTCTCCGTGTCGCGGAGTCGATTGGCCGTGACGGCTGCCTGCTCAGTCTGCCGCTGTTTGGCCGCCTGCTGGCGCCACAGCTCAAAGGCGGTATTCATCCTGGTGGGGTTATCCAGCAGACCGCTCAGCTTACCATGCTGGTTGGCCTCCTTCACGAACTGCAGGCGCTCGGGATCGCCGCTGGTCCACTCCTTGATGGGGGCCTCCTGCTTGGGCGCATCGGCCTTGCTGGCCATGCTGTAGGTGTCCGCCAGCGCCGCCTTGCTCTGCTCAAACTGGGCGTCCAGCGCTTCCTGCTGCAGATCCTTATCATCCGCATTGCTGGCAGAGATGCGCGCCTTGTTCTGGCCATGCTGCTTCTCAAGCTCGGTGACCGCCTTCTTGTAGCCAGCCTGGTCTGGGCCGGCGGTCAGGCCGAGAGAGGTGCGCAGCTGATCGGCATTGCCAATCATGTGCTTGGCCAGGGCCGCCCGCTGGTAGGCCGGCTTCAGGAAGTCGTTGATGGGGATGACCTTGGGATGATCATCCGGTGCCGAGGTGCGGTTGTTGGTGACCGGGCGAACAGCCTTGCTACCGTCGTCATAGGTGACTTCCACCCCCAACACCACGCCACGTCCGTCCGGGGTGATCATGATGTTGTTCAACTGCTTGTCGGTGATGGTCTTGCCGCTTTCCGGGTCGATATCGCCCACCCCTTTGCTGACTTCATCCTGGTAGAGGGTGCCGGCGGCCTTGATAAATTGCGGGTTGTTGACCGCGGCGTGCCCTTCCGGCGTGCTGGGGTCCAGTTTTCCTTCCTGTGCCTGGCGCACCAGGTTTCCAGCATAGGTGACGAAGGTCTTGCCAGCCTCGGCATAATCCTGCTGCAGATAGCGCTCAGGGTTGAACGAGCCTGCACGCGGATCACGCACTACCCCCCAAAATTGCTGGCCTGGGTCTTTGCCCTCGGCCACAGCTTGCCAACCAGACTGGATGATCGGCAAATTCTCCTGCTGGAAGAGTTGTTTATTCCGCTGCTCTTTCTGCCACTCATACTCCTGCTGTTGGCGAGCCTCCTGTGCTGTGGCACGCCGTTCAGCAGCACCAGCGCGCGCCTCGGACGATTTCACCTGCCGCTCGGTCAGGGCGAGCTGTCGATCATAACGGGCATCAGCCAGCTTATCGCGCCCCTTGCCGTACTCCAGCTCCCCCTGGTAGCGCTCGTCTGCCACCTTCTGCCGCTCCTGCTCGTTTTGCCACATGGCATCCCGCAGGCTCATGGCCTTATCCATCCGCTCATCTTCTTTCTGGCCACGCTGATAGCGGTCCATGGTGTTGAACCCGGCCAGAAAGCCTTCGGCCAATCCTGAAATGCCCATCCCCACTCTCCTCAAAATAAGCTGCTTGCCAGAAAGCCCACACCCGCGCCGATAATCGCCCCGACAGGGCCGCCAGCCGACCCGTAAGACGCGCCGATCATCGCGCCAGTGGCCGCCCCTGTCCCCACTGCGGACATTTTGGCCTGCTTCTCTTGCGCCTTGAGCTGCTTGTTGCCAGCCTCAATTTCATCTTCACGGTTGGCTGCATCACGCAGCCCGGCCATCCCCTGTTGGCGCGTCTGGGCGCCAATATCCAAAATGCCATAGCCCATCAGCCCTGCCCCCCTGTCTTGATTGCCTCGCGTAACCCGGCGTCAGCCCCCGTCAGGATCCCCATCTGACGAGCTTGCTCCTGCTCACGCAGCCCGTTCTCGGTACCCGCCGTCATCAGGGCCATGCGCAGCCCCTGGCTGTTATCGTTGGCATTGCTACTGGTGCCCAGCCCCATTCGCGCATTGCGGTTGGCCGTGGCCTGCTGAGCAGAGCGCAAGGCGTTGGTGTTGTTCTCGCCCACCCGGCCCAGTTGTTCCCTGAGCAGCTCGCCGTTGGTGGCCAGATCCATCAGCTCCTGCTGCTTGGGATAGAAGCGAGTCTTCCAGTCCTGGTACTGCTCACGGGTGATTTTGGCGTAAGTGTCTGCTGCGTAACCCATGGTTACCTACCTCCCAAATACGTTTTTGCGTTGGGGTTATAGACGCGGTTATCAGCGAGCGTCTTGGTGCTATCGAGATGTGATGCAACATCACTGTTGCTGGTAACCGTCGGCGCTTTCAGGCTGGCCAGCCCATACGACGCCCCAGCCCCCAGCACAGTACCCACCATGCCGGCCGTGGCCTGTCGATTCTGGAACGAGATCTGCGCATCATTCACCGACTTGCGCAGGCTGGTTGTGGCCACATCCCCCATGCCAGCCAGGGACTCCGCTTTCTGCCCAGCGCCAATGCTCACCACATCCTTGAGGCCAGCCACATGCCTATCTTGCTGGCTGGACTGCGCTCGATTGGCCGTGTCCGTCTGGCTCAGGGCCTGATCCGTCTCAAGCCCGGCCATCGTCTCCTGGTACCGCCCACTGGTCGGGTCGATGCCGCTGGCAGCCATGGCATCGGCCTGCCCCTTTCTGGCGTCGCCAAAGGTTTTTGCCGCTCCCAGCGACGCAGTGCCAGCCAGTTTGTCGAACTCCCCCTCGCTGTTGAGGTCATCCACCTTCTCCATGAAGATGTCCTCGTACTTCTGCAGGTCGTTCTTGTAGAGACCCCACTGCTCCATCGCCACATCGGCCGCAGCCTTCTGAGCCTCGGTCTCCTTGATTTCGTTCGAACCGCCCTTCCCCATCACCCACCCCTCACAGGTTGATCTGAAACACATAGAACCCGTCAGCATCATCTTGCTGGCGGACCCATCCCATTCTTGGCGCAACCTTGAGCCACCCCTTACGCGCCGAGTGGAAACGCAGCCAGCGTGCTCCTATAAGTCGCGCCAGGCGCTTCACTTCTGGCAGATGCCGTTCAGGGGCACCGCCATCCCCCCATCCCACCCAGACCAGGACGCCGATCACGCCATCCGCAGCCTGCGGCTTGAGCACAAACCCGTCATCACCACGCACAAACAAAAACGCCACCCGGTTTCGGATGGCGTCTTGCAGTTCGGCGGATAGGTTTGGGTTGCCGGTATCGCTGGCAATGCGGTGCAAAGGATTGCCCATCAGAACAACCCCATCAGCCAGATGCTACCGCCATCTATTTGCTGATTGGTAATGTCGCTGACACTACCAAACGGTACAACTTCGAAGGTGATGGTGGCGCCGGTATAGGCCGGGATCACGAATGCTTCCTGCAGCGATACCCGCATAGTGATTCGATTGATCCCTGTTGGATAACTTGCCTGAGTGGTTGCCCTACCCTGCTCTACACCATTCATCCTGCAGATCAGCGTAACCCCGATGGTTCCAGAGCCAGACACAGCAGCACTACCCGATACCGGCTTGATACACACGATATTGCGGGCACGCTTGTAGGCAGGAATGTTGAAATTACCTGACGGCTTAACCAGCGTTGTCACATCACCCACAATCCGATCTGCCTCCAGTGTCCCCAACACCACACAGTCGGCCGCAATCGTGCAGTTGTTCATGGTCATGTTTTTCACATAACCACCTTCGGCGCGGAGTCGGTTGGTATAGATGCTGCCATCCGCATAGATCATCGTGTACCAACCGAACCCCCAACTGGCATAAGGCCCACCTTTACCAAATCCGGCCGCGCCGCCAGACAGGAAGGCATTGCCCATATCCACGGAGCCACCCGAAATAGAGGGGGCCGAGATGCTGACCCCTGCCTTGATGTAGTCCGCCGTGATCTTCTCGGAAGTCAGTATCTGGATGGTAGCCTTGCGGATGATGGCCTCGGCAATGACAGCCTGGCCATTGTCGATGGCAAACAACGGAGCCATTGGTGTTGAACTGTTCGGGTTAAACACGAACACCTGAGAGGCAGAGATTGCCACCTGGCTAGTGCCGTCAGACTTGGCAACCAGGCCGATCCCGGCTGTGATCTGGCCAGCACTAGCTTTAGCCGTCCACATTGCCTGGGCCCCATTTTGCAGGTTCGCAATCGCCTGGCTCTGGGTCTGTATGGAGGCCGCATTGGCAGCAATCCGGGGGTCGTCGGTGGCTATCCAGGCCGTGCCGCTGTAACGGTATGGCCGATTGTTGCTGTCGGTGTCGAACCACAGATCGCCGGTACCCATGCCGGTGCTGGGAGCAGAGGCTTGGAAAAAGGTTTTGTTCTTGCTGCCAGCGACCGCCGAGACCGTGTTGATCTGGCTACCAAGCGACTGCACGGCATTTGCCCTGGCGACCGACTCCGCCGTGATCTGGCCGGCGAGTTGCTGATCCCCCTGTTGATAGTTCGCCGTGACCTGCTGGATCTGCTGGGCCATGGCCGAATCTGCGTCAGCCCGCGCCTTCGCTTCGTTGTTGATGGCCGCACTGTTCTGGGCAACGCCATGATTCGCCCGATCCGCAGCCTCCTGCGCTGCGGCGGCTGCCTGCGCTGCGTCGATTGCAGCCTTGTCGGTCACGGCGATCCAGCCAGAGCCACCCCATCGCTTCGGGGTGTTGATGCCGTTGCTGGTGTCAATCCAGAGGTTCTGAGCAAGCTGGTCGCTGGCGCCTGGGGCAACCGGCTGAATGATCACCTTCCCCTTCCCATTGGCAATCCCAGCCGCCTCTGCAGCATCTAGCTTTGCCTGATCCGCGCTTTTCTGAGCGCCGGATACAGCGGCGCCCGCCGATTCAGCAGTGGCTTTCACCTGACTCAACTGCTCAGAAAGGGACTGGCTTGCCTCGGCGCTGACCCGTGACACTTCATCGATGCTGGCAGCCAGGGTCTGCTCAGCCCCCTTGAACTCTGCATCCATCGTGGACAACTGTTCAGCCAGCGCGCTATCAGCATCGCTACGCGCCCGCACTTCAGCAGCCACGGCAGCATTGGTATCCGCATTGGCCGCCTTGAACTCGGCATCAACAACGCTGATCTGTTGAGATAGAGCCTCATCCTTTGTCGCCCTGACCAACTGCTCGTTGGTGATCTGCGCCTTCAGATCTGCTGTTTCGGCATCAAACTCTGCGGTCAGCTGCTCGATGGTCCTGGCCTGCGCCTCCTGCTGATTTGCCAACGTGCTCTGCTGCTGGAGGATGGTGCCGCGAGCCTTGCGGTTCTCCCGGTCGCGCTCATCCCCGGTCAGGGCGCCTTCGACCAGACTGGCGGCGCCGATATCTACCTCTGACTCCAGTTTGTCCTGACGCTGGCTCAGCGACTCCTCATTGCTCACCACGGCCTGCTGGAGTTCTGTGATGCTGGCCACATTCTCCCCGACCGTCGCATCGATGGTAGTGATCCGCTCCCCCAGCGCCTGCTGGGCATCTGCCAGGGCTTTGCTGGACTCAGCGAGTGAGGCAGACAGCGCCGTATCCGCGGCCTTAAACTCAGCATCTACAGTGCTGATCTGCTGGGCAAGCGCCTCATCTTTTGTTGCCCGAGCCAACTCCTCGGCCGCCACCCTCGCATTCGTATCCTCGAGGTCGCTGCTGAACTGCGCCTCCACTTCGGCAACTCGCCTCGAAACGGCCTCATCGGCGGTGACCCTGGCTGATTCCTCTTGGGTGATGTTTGCGACAAGCTCGGCAGTAGCATCTGAAAGCGCGGCAGCAAGTTGATCCTGGCGAAGAGACAACGCTTCGTTTGCCGATGCGCTCGATTGTTCCAGCGCGCTGATAACGGCATTGGTATCCGCATTGGCCGCCTTGAACTCGGCATCAACAACACTGATCTGCTGAGACAGAGCCTCATCCTTCGTCGCCCTGACCAACTGCTCGTTGGTGATCTGCGCCTTCAGATCTGCTGTTTCGGCATCAAACTCTGCGGTCAGCTGCTCGATGGTCCTGGCCTGCGCCTCCTGCTGATTTGCCAACGTGCTCTGCTGCTGGAGGATGGTGCCGCGAGCCTTGCGGTTCTCCCGGTCGCGCTCATCCCCGGTCAGGGCGCCTTCGACCAGACTGGCGGCGCCGATATCTACCTCTGACTCCAGTTTGTCCTGACGCTGGCTCAGCGACTCCTCATTGCTCACCACGGCCTGCTGGAGTTCTGTGATGCTGGCCACATTCTCCCCGACCGTCGCATCGATGGTAGTGATCCGCTCCCCCAGCGCCTGCTGGGCATCTGCCAGGGCTTTGCTGGACTCAGCGAGTGAGGCAGACAGCGCCGTATCCGCGGCCTTAAACTCAGCATCTACAGTGCTGATCTGCTGGGCAAGCGCCTCATCTTTTGTTGCCCGAGCCAACTCCTCGGCCGCCACCCTCGCAGTCACCTCATCAAGGTCGCCGCCAAACAGCGCCTCAACCTCAGACACCCTCCTCGAGATGGCCTCATCAGCGGTGACCCTGGCCTCAGACTCACTGGCGATATCCGCACTCAGCGTGTTATCAGCCTCAATCATCTCGACGCGCATCTGATCCTGGCTCAGTGCAAGCGCAGCGTCAGCGTCGCTCGATACCTTCTCCAGTGCCTTGATGGTGGCGATCGTCTCATCAAGGGCTGTGTCTGTTGAGGCGCTCAGGTCGTCGATGCGCTGGGCCAGCGCGCTACCGGCGTCGGCAATAACTTCCTCCACGCCGCTGATACGTGCCTGGGTGTTGGCATCCCTCCCCTCAAATTTGACGTTCATATCGGTGATGCGCTTGGCTTGAGCAGACTGCTCATCCACGATTACCTGCTGCTGGGTGCGAATGGTGCCAAATGCGCTGCGATTTTCCCTATCCCGCTCATCACCGGCCAGCGCGGCATCAATGGCAGCCTGGCCGACATCGGCAGCCCCCTCCGCCTTATCCTTTGCCAGCTCAATCTCGACCTGAATTTCATCAAACCGCCCGGCAGTGATCCCGCCCTCCGACTCGATAACCTCCTCCAGCGCTAGGATCTTGCCCTCCGCCTCGCTGGCCCTCACCTCCAGTCCGCTGACTCGCTGGGCGGCCACCCCGTTGGCATCAGCTGTCACGCGCGCCAGCTCGGTGATCTTGGCGTCCAGCTCTTCATCACTGCTGCTGATAGTGGCCTGCAGGCCATCGATGCGTTGTGCGGCCACCCCGTTGGCATCAGCCGTCACGCGAGCCAACTCAGTGATCTTGGCGTCCAGTTCTTCGCTGCTACTGCTGACGGTCGCCTGCAAGCCATCGATTCGCTGGGCCTGGGTGGATAGAGCATCGGCATGCACCGTCAGCTTGCTTTCTGCGTTGGCCAGCCTTTGGCCCTGCTCGTCCACCTCTTGCTGGGTGGCCTTCTGGGTCAACTCCCCTTTTGTGGCGTTGAGCTCCTGTCCAATCTGGGTGACCCGCTGTTGTTCGTCAGTGAACTCCCCCTTGGTGACCGTTTGACTCAGGCTGGCATCCAGACCATTAATGCGCTGCTCTGCTTCTGTGAGACGCGAGCCCTGACTATCCACGGTCACATTGTCGGCCTTGCTGTCGATCTGGCCGGCGACGGCATCGAGCCCCAGATGGACTTCAGTGATAGAAGTCCGCATCTCCTCCCGCACCGCATTGACCGCATCCATGGTCATGCTGCCGTTTTCTGGGTCGATGACAAATACGGCATCCCGGAACGAGTCAAAGTCGCCTTTGTACTTGTCCAGCTTGGCATTGAGGCGGTCCTGCACCAGACCAAGCTCAATGCTCGACATCCCAAGCTGCTGCTGGGCATCATCCAGCAGCTCTTGCGCTACCTTCTGGCGCTCATCCAGCCCGGCCAGCTCCTGCTCGATGCCGGGGATCTTGTCCTCGATGGCGGCAACCTTGGGGCGAATCACCTCGATTTCATCAATCTTGGGGAGAATGACCTCGATCTCATCCACCTTGTGGAGAATGAGATCGATCTCATCGACCTTGGGGCGCATGACCTCGATTTCATCGACCTTGGGCTTCAGGATCGCAACGTCCAGCTGAAGTTGGGGGACTTGCTCTATTGGCGCCAGCAGCGCCTGCGCCAAGTGGCTCTCCTCTATCTTCCCCTGCAGTTCGTCGAGAATGTCCTGCACATCTCGGCTGGTTGCAGCCTCAACGCCCTGTGCGCCCTGGAAGGGCCCCCTATCATCCTTGCCGTTGACAAAGCGAACCCAGTAGTAAAATGTGGCGCCCTTGCCAATGGCGTCAGAGAAAAGGTTTGCGGACGAAGTGCCAACCAGGGTGACATCGGACTGGTTATTGCTCTCCGCTCGCCAGATCTCGGCGTGAGCATGCCCCCGGTACCGCGGCGGATCCCACTCCACCAGGACCGTGTGAAACGCGCCATTGGCGATCACGTTGACCGGGGCGTGGGGAAACTCCATCTGGCCCGCAGGGAAAAGGTCCGGGTTCTTGCCGGGGACGTACACGCCACCCGCACCGGGGCGCAGCGTGGACAACCCCAGGGCTGACAGCTCCCTGAAGGTCACGGCTTTATCGAGGCGATCGCCACGCTGACCGGTGAGCAGCTCCACGTTCTCGGCTGTTGCGGCCTGGTCACGGCCGGCGCGATATGCGGGTTTCTTGGCCATCAGTTCACCATCTCCGCCATGCTGCTCGCGAGGGTGATGCGGCTCACCACCGAGGTGCCAAAGACTTCTATCTGCCACAGCCGGCCGCGCACAGGTGGCAAGCGGAATGCCCCAGGTACCAAGTTGCCAGGGGCAAGCTCCATCACCTGCTCCCCGTCAACGAACAACTTGATCCCGACCAAGCCAACATCCTGAGCCAACACCCGGCAGCAATTGAAAGACGTTCCCTCTGGCACCATGAAGAGCTTCGACCGCCAGATGAATTGGCCATTGCTGGCGCTCCCGCCCCGCCAAATCTGCAAGCTTCGGCCCTTGGCAACGTAGAGGGAGTCGCTCTCCATATCGGAGACAGCCGCATCCCACCGGTTCGTCAGCTCACGCAAGTCGCCACTTTTCGGGTCAAAGATGAATGCGTGAGTGTCAGTCATGCCCACATATTTGCCCTCGTGGTGCCATGCCCGCATAGTTTCAGGCTTCATGGTGCGCCACTGCTTGCGGGTGATGATCTGCTCGGTCACTACCTGCCCACCGTTGGCGCCGATGCCGACCAGCCCGTCCGGGGAGGCATAGAGCACCACCCCATCCATGGCGACCATAGAGCGCCCGCTGATGCAGGCTTGCGGCAGTTGGCTCAGCTTCTGGGTGGTCACGGATGCCGGGCTCACGCCCTGGGCCAGATAAGGGTATCCCTTGGTCCCGATCACCAAGGTGGTATCGATGGCGGCGATCGCGACAATGTCGTGCTCGGTGGTCAGTCGGTACTTCTCCGGCCAGGCGTAGGGAAGGTAGGGTTCACACAGGTAGAGTGAGTTGCCAGCAAACCCGGCACACATGCCATTCGCCATTTGACACATGCCACGCATGCCATCAGGCGGCATGGTGTAGTCGTAGGTCTCCAGCACGGCGCCCAACTCACCATCTTCGCGGGTATCGACAAACGATGCCTGAGCAATGGGCAATTCGGCGACCAACAGGTAATCAGCAAGACCACCACCGGACACCGACCGATATATCCGGCGCTTGGTGATGTTGCTGTTCTGGGCAGTTGGCGGGCTCAGCATCAAGGTGACGGATGACCCCGGGATCGCGATGTTCACCTTGCCACTGGCCGGGCCCGGGGGCCCCTCCTCCCCCATCGCGGTGACGAAGGTATCCACGTAGAAGCGAGTTTCGTCGTCTGTCAGATCATCATCCACTCCACCAACTGGCGGGGTAATGCTGCCAATCCCGACCGGAACACCAGGAGCTGGAATGCCTAGCCGATACCATGCCGTCGGTTTGTTGCTGCCGCCGGTGGCGATCTGGGCATGGGTTACCTTGGGATATTCGCCGTCCGTGTAGTAAACCCGGCCATACGGGTCCTGGGCAATCGGGGAGCGAATAACCTCCACCACCTTGTTCCAGGCGAACCAGTGCTGACCATAGCGAAAGAGCGTGGTCGGCACGACCGGTAACTCAATGCCTGCGCTGGCGTCATCTTCCAGCGGGGAGATAACGCCATGGTCAAAATGGCAGTCACGTGCAATCACCGCGACTTCGTCGGACAAAAGATGTGGCTCCACGCGCGGCATAGTCCCTCGCATGGTGACGATATCGAGTACGGGCATGGGGATCTCAGAGAGGCGGAAACGAAAAAGCCCCACTCGGGAGAGCAGGGCCATGATGGGTAAATCCTAACGCTAGGCGCGTCAGGAGGCAAGCACCTGGCTCACGCCCACACTCTCACGGGCGTCTCGGGGTGGGTGCGCTGGGCATCCAGGGCAGTGGCTAGTGCCGCTGACCTGGTACGCACGTTGACGTGGTAACCAGGTACAGGCGCCGTCACCGATACCACCTCCCCCTCGATCATCATGGTTTCGCCTGTCGGCGCGTAGATAGTGCCGATCACATCGAGTGCAGCATCAGGGTGATAGAGGGCCACGCTGTCGGGGTCTTGGCTAAAGCCCGCCGCCTTGAGGGCCAATGTCATCGCCGACTCGCTGCCGGCTTTGAGGTACAGATCGATTATTGTCATGGGTCTTATCCTTCCAGAAATACCAACCGCCAGCGCGGCAAGCGGCCCAGAACAGCCAGGCCATCACCGGCTTGCCCTGGGCAATCATGCACTGGCGTAAGCGCCTGTCAGCCTCGGCGCGGGATACCCTGCCTTTGGCGCCATAGTCATTGTCGTGCTGCTTGCAGCAACTGTTAGTACCAGTGGGAACGGGGCCTAGCCCCGTGCAGTAATGGCGGGTCATTTAAGGGACATCACTTGTGAGTCAGCCAGCTCCTTGTTGTACAGTTTAAAGTTTCGGATGTGACCAAAGAGAGGGAGCGACCCACCTGCGCTTCCAATCCCCAATGACAGAGGTGATCCGGGCTTGACCGCCGGCGCGACACCTCCGCCGAATGCCTTGCCGTTGACAAACAAGTTAGTCGTGTTGTCCGCTTTGACGCGCACCGCTGCGACCCCAGAACGGTCGGACGCGCTGACGTCCGCCTTGCTTGTCGTAGAAGCCCCTCTATAAAAACTCATATGGGGCCCCCCTAAGTCCAACCGCAAGAGGAGGTTACCTTCTGCGGCCGGCCCCCCGGAATGCGATAATAGAATTCGATGTGCGTGTGAAGACCCGGCGCCCTTCAGCGAATATTCCACTGCTGCGGTGGTTTTATTGCCAATGGTCAGCAGGGGCTCTAGGTTACCTTTCCATGGTATGTAAGCAATGTCAGAGGCTCGAGTTGCAACGGCGCCATTCGTCGGGATATACGACGACGGAAATGGAAGCTTCTCGACTTGCTGACGCCTAAGGCGAATAACATCGCCTTCCTTGGCCAGGGCGGTGTTGAACGAGATCCGCAGCTCACAACGATTTTGAGCAACTTGACGGGGAACGCCCGTTAGTGAAACGAACGCCTTTTCTTTATCCGCAATATCTTTCTGGCCTGCCACGTAGCCCGCGCCATCACCGTGGACCATCGAAACAGACGCACCACCAGAGCACAGTGATGTATCTACCTCCACGGAGCCCGTGTAAGTATCTATGCCATTAGGAGCTTCACCTGTTGCGTAGATACGAATGTACGTCCCCTGACCCACCCCAGCAGCCTTGAGGGTGAGCACAAACCATCCCTCCAAATCAACTGAAATGCTCAGTCGATCTGCTGCGATTGGGGAGGAAACAGCAGGGTCAACGGCAGTGGTGTTAATGATGAGGTTGGACGATTGCCCCTCGATCAAAAGCCCCTCTTTTTCAAACCGCGGCTCGTTGATAGCGGCCGTCTTTAACTCGCCACTTTTATCAATGTAGGTCGCCGTGGTTGCCCGACTGAAATTAACATACCTGCCGACCACATCATCACCGACCTTCACTTCCCGGCCATATCCAGCAAACATGCGAAGCGAGTCGTTTAATGGGGCCCACACATCCGGGAACGGAACTGCTGCTTCCCGGACTGCGTTAACGGACAATGCGGCGGCAGCGGTCGCCTTGTCCGCTTCGATCTTCGCACGGGCGGCCTGCCCTTCGCCTTCGCTCGTGACTCGTTTCCAAGGGATCATGGTGTGACTGGTGCCGTCCGGGGCGGTCACTGTCACGCTGGAGGCGTCACTGGTCAACAGCAACTGCATCACATCTGACTGCCCCTGGTAGACCCCCAGCATGGCTGTCATGCGGCGGGCGAATTCCGGAATGGAGTCTGAGAAAGTCGTGATGACCTCGTAGGTTTTGCCTGTGGCAGTAACGCCGCGATAGGCCTGCACCAGATAGAGCTCGGTGTTCGACACCACGTAATCCACCTCGTAGAAATCCACCGAGGTGCCACTGGTGATACAAAAAAGGTGGCCCTTGGCCACCCCGTTCTTGGTGTCTGCAAAGGTAGTCCCGGTGCCGGTCACCTTCTTGTTACCATTGGTGACGGCCACCGTACCGTCACGCTTCCACACTCCAGCCATGACGCCTCCTTACTGCCCGGTCACGCGGGAGAAGCCTTCGGACTTGCGCTGCTCCAAGTTGGTATCAACCTGGGTCTTTTCACCCAGTTGCTGCAGGTAGGCGTTGTAGTGGCCGACAGCCCGATTGGAGTTGGCGCTGTACTCGGAGTCCTTCGAGAAGGCCCGGTACATGATGAAGTCGATCAGCGGGTTGATGTAGATGTCATCCAGATCGGCCAGCGCCGGCGTGCCCACGTTTTCCACGTCCGTCAGCACCTTGGATTGCGGCGCCACGGAGTAGATCACATCCACCTTCACCGCGGCGGCAGGGCCCGGGTAGAGATAGAAGTTCTTGGGATCCCGATCGTCATAGGTGTAGGCGGCCACACTGGTGCCATCCTTGCCAGCATGCCAGTCCGGGTAACTGTCATCGAGGGCGCGCCGCGGCACGAAACGGATCACCTTGCCATCGGCATTACGAAGCACCTCGATCAGCCGCAGGGCATCTGCCGGCAAGCTCTGCTTGGTGCCAGCCGCGCAGCTGAACTGGACGTTCTTGGTATGAGCATCCGGACGCATCAGCACGATGGCCTTGGCGGCGTCGTTGTAGTAGTCCAGAAGCTCCTGCTTGGGCCAACGAACCCAGGTGCGATCGTTGAGCAGGGTGTTTACCCGCTTCAGGATCGAGTCAACGGTAACGGTTGCCATGTGTGGGGTCCTTTAGAAAAATGAGTGTTTGCGGGACGGGTTGTGAAATTCAACTTGGGTCGGGGCGCTGTGCTCTTTGCGGAACCGGCCGGCGCGGCGCCAACCTTCGACGAACTCAGCCCGGTGGTACCCTGCACGCTTAGGGTCAGACCAGGGGCGGTCTGGCTGGGCATAGAGCAAGGCAGCGACGCCATGGGCAATGGAATCAGCGTGATCGTGGTAGAGCTGGGCTGGGAGATCGGTGGCACCTTTGACCGGGGCAGCCACATACCAGATCCGCGCATCGCTGAGATCCGCCAGGATGCTCAGCTCATTGGCCGACATGGCGAAGTAGTCTCGCCCGCTGACAAATGGCGTACCCCCTTCACTGGTCAGGTGCAGCACATTGCACGATGTCATCCCGCTGATGTTGCAGACCTCCACCAGGCTGCCGGCTGACGCGCTTGGCAATAGTCGGTCAAGGGTCAGCAAGGCCGACTCCCGGCAGAACGTGATGGCCGCCTCGGTGACGGCCTCACCCAGCATGACTTCGAGCGGGCCGGTGATGTGCAGCCTGATGGTGGGCAGGAACTGCTCACGCGACACCATCTGCATGCTATTCCCCCTGCTCTGCCAGCTTGGCCTTCAGGGCATCACGCACGCGCACCCGGTATTCGGGCACCTTCTCCTGCGGGCCCTGCGGCTCGATATCCAGGTCTTCCCCCTCCACCAAGGTGGCCAGTTGGGCAGAGGTCATCTTGGCCAGGTCACGCTCACCGACCACCATGCTCTGCTCTTCGGCCAGGCGGGCAGCTTCCGCGGCGAGGCGCGCCTGCTCGTCGGCAGCAGCCAGGGCAGTAGCATCCTGCCGCTCCAGTTCGCCTGCCAGTGCCTCATGGCGGATCCAGACGCTCGGGAACTCCAGCAGTTGCATGGCGATGTGGCTTTCCACATCAACAGCGGTGTGGCGCGGGAACACCAGGCGGGAGCCGGTGACGGTGTCTTTCTTGCTCGGCTTGTCGCCGATATAAACCACGGCAATTTTGTCGCTCATGGCGATGACTCCTATTCAGAAACGAAAAAGCCCGGCACAGGGCCGGGCGGACAGTGATCGGCAGCCTTACAGGTTGCCGACTACCTCGTAATGCAGCTTGAGCTTGACTGTGCCCGTCGCAGCGCCGCCGCCAACCGTGAGGGTGATCTCCTGGTCAGGCTCGGTCATCAGGTCATCAACCGGGTAATACTTTGCCACCGCCCCCACCGTGCTCTCGGCGTTGATGATGGTGGTCGTGCCGATCTTGGCCGTGATGGTGGTACTCGCGCCCAGCCCAGTGCTGAACATCGTCACACCCACCACTTTCAGGTTGGGCTCCACCTTGTCGCCGTATGCGACAACATCGCCAGCGGGTACGGCAGCCAGCTTGGCCACCAGGGTCGGGGAGATAGAGAGGTTGCCGAACGCGCCGACAAACCAGCGGTACGCTTTGGCAATCAGAGTAGTCTTGGCCATGATATGGCTCCTTGTCTGGTCAGATAGTGTTGGAATGGGGCCGTGAAGCCCCATGGGTCAGCGGCTTAGCGGCCGATGGCACTCACCGAGGTATCCAGCACCATGCAGCCGTGGTCCTGGATGTTGCCGTTGCGCTGCTTGAAGCGGATCTTCTGCAGACCGGACACCCAACTGATGGACATCTCGGTCGCGTTGCCATGGTCGGTTTTCTCTTCGTGCATGCCGAAGGAGCCGCCTTGCTCGCCGGAGCCAAAGGCGTTGGCCAGCGCCTGGCCGCCCAGTAGCACTGCGCGATCGATGGTGGTACCCGCCACCTTGTCCACCTCAACACCTGCCGTGGAATTGGCGGCGCAGACCTTGACTGTGCTGCCCTGATTGAAGCGGATTGGCATTCCCTTGTACTGCTTGACCAGGATGCCGCGCCACATGGCCCCTTCCCCGCGGAAGATGGGGTGGTTCCAGCCTTTGGCGCGCTCTGCCACCGCGGCCAGCATGGCATTCCAGTCTTTACCGGAGCTGGAGGTGTAGAAGTCATGCCACTGGCGCGGAGTGACGTAGAGCACGTAGAGCGGCTCGCCACCGGACGGGTCGGCCACCATACGGATCGGCTGGATGGGGTTGGCCATCTCGGACAGATAGAGCGCCATGTTGTCCACGCAGCCGAGATTGAAGCGATCCGCCGCGTCGATGGCTTCGAAGGTGGTCGCGTCACCACCGAAGAAGTGGCGCTCGTAGGTCGGCGCGGTCAGCGGGTTGATCATGATGTCGGCAAACTCAGCATCGTCTGCCAGCGGCAGAATGATATCGGTGGCCGCATAGTCGCCGCGTGCGCCGGCCAGCTGGGCAAAGCCGCGCTGGTCAACCAGGCGGCCGTAGTAGCCATCCGCCAGCAGTACACGGGCGGTCTTGATCAGGTCGTGCTTGGTGCGCTTCTGGCTCATCTTGCCGCCAGCATCCACACCGTGCCGGGTCTGATTGATCTTGAGCGAGAAGTCGGCGAAGGACATGCTTTCGAGCCGGCCAGCCAGCTTCTTATCGCCCATGGTCGGGCGGCCAGACAGTTGGTGGAACAGCTGCATATCTACTTCGTCGCCAGCACCCTTGCCGAGATCGGTGATACGGACAACGGGGGCACCAGCGCTGGTCTGCTTGCCGCCGTTGACCTTGGCACCCTTGGGAGCCTCTTCGGTCAGCATGTTCACCAGCGAGTGGGAACGGTTGGCAGACGTAAACAGTGCCGCCTGCAAAATCTTGTTGGCTTGCGCCGAGGTGACTTGGGTCATGGTCCTCTCCTACATGAAAACAAAAACCCCGACACAGTGGTCGGGGTTGGCTTATTGAAATGGGTGGTGGGTTAGTACCCGGCCTGCTCCAGCAGCGCCTCCATTTGGGCGTCCGTCATGGCGCCCATCTCGCCGATAAGCTCGGCCTGAGACATGGTGCCGAAGCGCTCCACACCAGTGGGGGCTGCATGATGGGTCTGGCCGAGAGCCGAGGGGCTGGACGGGATAAAGTCGGTAGGTTTCTCCGCCTCCTTGCTGGGGGCCTTGGCGGGAGGGATGACCTCATCACCAAAAGCCAGCTTGGTGCGGCGCGCCGCCTCTGCGAATCGCTCATCCAGCGACTTGCCTTGCCACGCGGGATCAGCCTGGAGCTTTTCATCGACGATGATGGCGAAGTCGAAGCGGTCCTGGTCCTTTTCCCGCCAGCTCATCAGGTCAGGTACCGCCTGCAGTGCGGCCTGAACCGGATTGGTGGCGAGGGTAACCTGCTGCGGTGCTGCCTGCTGCTCCAGCCTTTGGAGCTTGCTTGCAATGGCCGCGATGGATTTGCCCAGATCCGGGTAGTCCTGCGCCAGTTGCGCCAGCTCTTCCTGGCTGATGTCGTCCGGGTCAACGTCGGGGTTGATCCCGTGCTTCTCCATCAGCGCCTGCAGCTTGTCCCGTTCGGCCTGGGCTTGCTGCGATGCGGCCAACTGCTCACGCAGTACCTTGACCTCATTGCGCGACTGCTCCAGCACCTCATACGGGATGGTGTGTTGACCGCTCTTGGCCAGGATCACCTTCTCAGGCTCCGTGGCCCCTTCACCGCCCTGCTCGGTGTTGGCTTGTTCGTTACCGGCTGCCACCTCACCCGCCGACGGCGCGGGGTCTACGTCCGTTTGCTCGGTAGCAGTGCCATCATCCAGCTCGGCATCGGGCTCACGCTCGATCGCCTCCAGCATGGCTTCCAGTTCGTCCAGGCTCTCAGTGCCGGTCAGGTTGTCGATGTTCTTATCCATGGTTGTCCTCGTGGGTTTTCAGTGGGTGGTATCGCTGCCCAAGCGGGGGAAGGCTCTCGGTGAAAGCACTCCCCGGCTGGGGCTGGGCACAAAAAAACCAGCTCGAGGCTGGTCCATAAAAAAAGCCCGCGTGGGGCGGGCTTAAAACAAGTACGGGAGTCATAAGACTCATCGCAAATCATACGCAAAGAGAGTCCGTTACGCTACTGACTGTCAACTCAATCAAAGAAAAAGGCCCAATCTCGAGAGACTGGGCCATGTTGGGGAAATCGTAACGCTGGCAGGTCAGGAAAGCAACTATCAGAGCGCGATGGCGTCGATCTGCTGTTGGATGGTGTCCAACAGCTGGGCCTGCAGCACGGCCTGCTCACCCTGGATGCTCTGCTGCTCGGCGGCGAGCCGCTCCATCTCCTGCAGCGTCTTGCCGGTCTGGGCCTGCTTGAGGGCGTCCTCGAACCGGATAGAGTCGGTCAGCTTGGTTATGCGCTGGGCCTCAGCCTGCCACTTGGCGGCCTTGCCTTCCAACTCTGCCAGCTTGGCCTGCATCTCGCGCATGGCCAGCTCCTGCTGCATCTGGGCCTGCTGAGCCTGCTGCTCGGCAGCAGCGCGCTCCTCGTCGCTCATCTCGTCCGGGTCTTTCGGGATGTTCAGGGCATTGCGGATCCGCTCCACAAACTCGGCCTTGCGCGGTACATCCATCAGCTCGACCAGCAGGTCAAAGCAAGCACCTGCCGCCGCGGGCGGAAGTTGCGACATGGCCTGGGTCATCCGCTCGGCCAGTTGCTGCTTGTAGGCGGCAGTCTGCTGGATCGGCGCCAGTGCGATATGGGCCCGCAGCCGGGTCACATCATTGGTGAGTTTGCCATCCTCCTGCTCCACGTTGACCACCACGGCTTTACGGCGGCGGGGGTCATCCCGGTTCACAGTCACCTTGTAGTTGCGCTTGTTGGCCATGTCTTCCAGCAGGTACGCCAGAGCCAACTGCCCCACTTGCTGGCAGCCCATCCGGTAGTTGTCGTTGATCTCGGAAAGCGTGGTTGCCCCCTGCTCCACCAGGTTGCTGATCGCCACGCCGGACTGCCCGGTGGAGCCCTGCCCCAGGAAGGCGGCATAAACCCCCATGGTGTCCTGGATCAGCTTCACCGAGTCCTGCATCACCTGAAACTGCTGGGCCGCCACGTTGAAGTCCTGCTCCACCTTGAAGGCATCGCTCACGCTGGTCTTGTTGGCGCGGTCCGGGTTGAGCTCGATGTAGCCATCAGGGCGCTCGACCTGCTCCAGCACCTGACTCTGGCTCATGTTGGTGGCGTCCTTGTCCGTGATGACCCGCTTGGCCTGCAGCAGGAACGTCAGCTTGATGCGCCGCAGGTTCACCTCGTCCTGTGCCGGCATGGCTCGAACAATCAACCCATAGGGCTCACCGGTGCGGTCTTTGCGGTAACCCCAGAACGGCACCAGCGGATACATGTTGTGGGGCGCAGAGCAGGGTCGATCAACTAGGTGATGGGGGCCGACAAACCAGGATTCCCGGATCACGGCCACCGGGCAGCGCTCCAGCTTGGCGCGCCCCATGGCCACAGCAGCGAGATGCAGTTGATTGGTCTTGTCGTACTCCAGTGCCCGACCGGAGTCCAGCATCAGCACCTGACGCATGGTGTAGGTGCGGTAGTAGACCACCTGCAGAAGCACCCGATCCCGCTCCCGGCTGCACCACTCGATCTCCTTGCCGCTGAATTGGCTCCACTCGTCATAGGCGCTGACCAGATTGGGGTCCAGCCCCTCGATGGAGGCCAGGCTCACGACCCCCTCCCAGTCGTTGACGCCCCACTGCAGCGCCTGTGCCTTGCTCGGGAACATGGTCTTGGCCTCATCCAGATCAACCCAGCGGCGTCGCATCAGCCAGCGGCAGTCGCTCAGATCCGGCTCCCTGCTATGCCAGTCCCAATAAACCTCGTCACGGTGGACGTTGCTGAACTTGTAACGTGGGCCGAACGGGTCATCGCGGCGACACACCTCAACCCAGCCCAGGCCGGTCTTGATTTGGCCGCCGTAGGCCTCGCCCCGGGCGCGGTCCAGTCCGCCAAGGCGGCACATATCGGCGTATTCAGCGTTGACGGCCTCGGCCAGTTGCTCCAGCTCGTCGTCGTGGTCATCGGCGATCACCATCAGATCGGTACGGCTCTTGGCTTCCATTCCCAGCACGCCGTCAATGGTCGGCGCGATCAGGTTGTGAATGGTGATGGGCTGGCCCCGCGCCTTGAGCACACTCACCACCTCGGGCGGCAGTTGATCGCCGTCGTAGTAGGCGCACGCCCGATTGGCGATAGAGCGCCAGTCCGGCTGGCCATTGATATCGCTCATCAGTTTGAGCAGGCGCGGGGTATCGAGGCCGCCTTTTGCAGGGGCCTTGGGTTGGGCGTTGATCATCAGTTGGCCATCCAGTGCTTGGGTTTGCGGGAGGTTTCGGGTTTGACGATGCGGGCCGGCATCCGGGCGCGCATCTCTTGGGCAATCATGTAGCTCATCAGCTGGTCGTCGAAGCAGCCGTCCTGGGCGTTCATGCTGCCGCTCTTGTCGTAGACGTAGGTGGTTGCCTCGTGAATGGTGCCTATCCAGCGGATCCCGGACTGCCCGGCACGCAGCAGGGCCTTGAGGCCATCAACCAGGATCGGCTTTGACTGCCGGGTGGTAAGCCAGCCAAGGCGCGGCGTCTCGTCGTCGCGGTCCCGGTCGATGTGCTCCTGGGTGTAGATGCGCCGGGTTGGGTAGATCTCACGGAGCTTGAGCAGCACAGCGTGGCCGTGGTTGTTGCGCTCTGGTCCAATGTAGGCCGGGCCATGCTCTGCGGTGCCGTAGAACCTGCCGACGTGGGCAAGCAGCTGGGCAAACAGCCCCGGGTCGAGATGCCCGAACCAGTGGGCCACCTGCCGGCCGTCGCTCTTGGCCGTCACATCCAGGCTTGAGCGGTCGCCGTGCTCCAGCCCTTCCGCCACGTCGGCGCCGATGGCGTAATCCTCGTCAGGGTCTGGCAGCTCCCAGACCAGCAGCATGTTCTCGAGGGAGCGCTGGCCACGCTCGTCCAGCTTCTCAGGCTTGCGCGCCTTCTCGCGCCTGCCGGTCACCGGGTCGATGTCGTAGACGATGAGCGGGGCCATGCAATCGCCCTCGGCATCCATGGTATGGATGGGGTCGAACACCCGGCGCCCGGAGGTGAGGAAGGCTTCCAGTGGCGTGCTGGGGAACTCCTGCTTCATCTCGGCGCCCAAGGTGGACTCTTTCAGCACGTACCATTGCCGCTGTTCGTCGGTAATGGTGCAACCCATCGACTTCTCGACCGCGGCGAAATACTCCGCCTGGGTCTTGCTCATCACCACGCCGGATGCCGGCACGTCGGCACGATACTTGGGGTCTTGCCACCAGGCGAAGAAGTGGAACTTCCAGTCGAGCTGGCTGAGCTCACCGTAGGCGCGTGCCAGCTCGAGGGACTTCATGCTCATGGCGTGGAAGTCGCCGCCCACGCCTTCCGCTGTTGATTCGATGAAGGCCACGGCGCCCGGGTGGATCGCCTGCAAGGTACCGGTACGCACCTCCTTGGCCTTCTCGGGGTACTTGGCGCAAATCTTCCCATGCTCGGAGACATGCAGGCGCTGGACGGTACCGGAGCGGAACGAGGTGGCCACCTGGATGCTGGAGCCATGCCGGAACAGGATGTGTCCGCCATTCGCCCCGCCGCGCCGGGTCACCACCTTGAACTGGGCCTTGAGCCAGCACGGCAGGTTATCGAACGGGACTTCAATCTTGGTGCGGTAGATCTCGCCGGCGGCCGTCAGGTCCTGGGCGATGATCCCGCACTTGATGTTCTTGTTGAACAGCGCCTCGTCCAGCAGATAGATGTCGATGGCCGTAGAGAATCCGAGCTGACGCGCCTTGAGGATGATGTTCAACCACCACATGGTCTTGAACAGCAGCTCCTGCGCCGGGCGCAACCGGAAGCGCACCAGCTGGCCCTGTTCATTCTCGATCATGTAGAGGTTGTTCATCCGCCACCACTTATCGCTGAGCTTCGAGCGGATGTAGGCCATCTGCTCCTGCTCAGTCATGGCGGAGATGTCGAGTTCGGTCATAGGGGATCTCAGGCAATAAAAAACCCGCCGAAGCGGGTTTAGATATAGTTTATTCAGTTTGCTAACTCTGACTTACTGACATCGCCCCAAGTGTGAACCCAGATACGTCGCACAACCTACCGCGCCAATATCCACCACTAGTCGGCACTGGCGTAACACCAGAGTAATGCTGAGCATCTTTGAGATGAATGAAAACAGTCTTGTTGCTATCAGGATCACTGTAGATATTCTCAGACATCCACTTCATCTCTCTTGAAAGAGTATTTGAGACAGAGTCCTCTGCATGGTCATCCCGATGCAGTAAATTTGCGAGATAGTCAAAATACTCTTTTCCAGAGATAAGCTGCCCAGATATTAACGTCCCACCAACAGTGAGTGTGATGCCGAAGCCAATCCCTGGATTTTCGTTAAACAGCCCCACTAAAGTAGCTAAGTGCCCATCAATTACAAAACCATCGTGCTGAGCGGCTTGCTCATTCAGGGTATTGCTAGCACCTACATCTTTGCTCATACCAAGCTCCATTTGATGACAAAAATACACATTACATCCGGTTCAATTGTTCATCAACCCACCAGTCCCCATCCCCTGCAGCTCGGTGACCATCTCGCTGACGGGCGTTGCCTCGCTGCCGCCATCCTTCTCGAGCCGATCGGCTTCGGCGGTCAGCTTGCGGGCAGCAGCCCGGATGCGCCGAGTATCTTCCTCAATCTTCGGCACACTCACCTCGTCGATGCGCAGGGCGCTCAGGGTCCGCTCGATGGACTCAATCCGCTGGATGTTGCGGTCTAGGGCCTGCTCTGCTTTCAGGATCTTGTCGTAAAGCGCTATCCGGTCGGTCATCTCGGTGGCAGTGACCAGGTCCTGCTGCAGCCCCTTGAGCAGCTTGGTGACGGAGATGACGCGAGCCCGGGTGAAGTCCAGCTCGTCGCGCAGTTGCAACTCGCGGGCCTGGTCGAACAGCTCCTCGGCATCGAGGTACTTGGCATAACCGCCGTGGGTCTTGGCTATCTGCATGCCCGGCTTGATGTTGGCTGGCGGGTTCGGGTTGCCCTCGTACTCGCCACGGACGAAACGGCCGGAGCCATCACGCCCTTTGTTTTTCGAGGTCTGGTCAGGCTCGGGCTGGGATTGTGTCGATGAGGATGGCTTCTCCCCTCTTCGCTCTCCCCCTTTGGCCTTGGCCTCATTCCCTTTGGCTTGCGCACTTTGCGCAGATTGCGCAGTTTTGCGCACTTCGGAATGCGCAGATTGCGCAGCTACGCGAGATTTGTCAGGTTGCGCAGGGGATTGCCCCCGGGATTTCAAATAGCGACGCGCCGAGTTGTAGTTCAGGCCGCGGCTGTCACACCAGTCTTTCGCACTGATGCCGGTCGCTTCATGCTCCTGCAGGAACTCTGCATTGAGCTGTGCCCAGTCGGTCTTTGCCATTTAGAGGGATAACTCGCCTTCCACAACTGCATCACCTGGTGCCGGCTGATGGGTAGCCGTGAGCTCGACGGTGACGCCAGTATTGAGCAGCACCAAGGCGGTGCCTTCTTCGTGGGACAGGACGCAGCGCACAACGCCGGTCGCCAGCCCCTCCATTTCCAGTTCTTCGTTCCAGTGCATGCCGTCCCCCACAAAGAGAAACCCCGCCTATCGGCGGGGCTGTGTGGCTGAGAGGGAATCGTAAGCCCGCTCGCAGGCTAGTCCTGATGCTCGAGCTCTGTCATACGCTGCTGCCAGCTCACCCGCTCTTTCGTCAGCCCTGCCGAGCAGGTCGGCGAGCACCACGGCAGGCTGTTCAGCTGCCTGGCTTCCTTGGGTAGGGCTGGGATGGCTGGCGCACTGACTTGCTCTGGCTGCCAGGCGGCGGGCTTGCTCGCGCAGCCGGCCAGACTCAACGCCAGCAGCAGCGGCATCAGCCTGCGCTTGGGCGATTTCTTCTTGTGCATGGTCTCTCACCTCATCGATTTCAGCCTGCCGGCGTTGCTCCTCCTCCCGGGCCTCCAGCTCTGCCTTGGTCCTGGCAGTAGCGAGGCGGGCAGCCTCTTCATTCCACTTCGCCTGCCAGGCCTTGCGCTCCCCCTCCTCCCCAGCCGCATGACCGGAGCGATAGAGCGCCACCCCACCGCCTGCCAGGGCGGCTATCACCAAAGCGCCAGCCAGGAACGGCACAGCCTTGCTCTGCGGAGTCATCCCCATCATGCCCCCTTGCACTTCGCATTGAGGCGCAGCCGGTCTTTCCAGAGCCCGGGGCATACCCGGTTCCCCGGCGCCGAGCAATCCTGATTGCCGGCACGCTTGAACAGCAGGATCGCCTCACAGGCCCCGGGGTAGTCGCCAGCGTTCAGGCGCTTCACGATGGTGGAGCGGCAGAAGGCGCCGGGACCGATGTTGTGGGAGAGCTCGACATAGGCGTCGAACTCATACTGGTGGAGGGGAGCATGGATACAGGCCTTGAGGGAATCCTCGAACACCCGCACCTCCCGCAGGCTCCGATTCACAGCAGCAACAGGGGTGATGGTGTCGCCCATCCTCACCCCTTCAGTGCTCCCGAACCCGATGGTGGGGAGCTTGGTGCCGTGTACCGGGTCGGGGTAAGCCACCGGCCCCCACCCCTCCCGATTCAGGATCCCCACAAAGCCGGCGGCGCTCAGCGTGAGAGCTGCGATTGCGATGCGGACCTTGCTCACTATGCACCTCCCTGCTGGCGGCGCGGCTTGATGATGTTCGACCAGATAAACCAGCCCATCTGAACCGCTATCCACATCAACGTGGCGGCCAGTACCCAGTCATTGAGCGAATACCCGGCCAGCGTCATGCCGGACACCACTACCGGCGGCGCGCTCTTTGCCACCCCCGCAGCGGCCGCAGCCGTCGCGAGCTCTTCTTCTTTCCCCATGCATCGCTCCTCCAGAAACGACAAAGCCCGCACGAGGCGGGCCAGAAATGAAAAAGACCAGGGTCACGGGGACTCTGGCCATCTTCTAGAGATGCTAACGCTATGAGGTTGGGCTTTCAACTCTTCATTTAGATGAAGGCCACCACTTCCAGCCCCTTTTCGAATCTAGGGTCTCACGGGCTAAAGCTTTCATTTTAACCCCACCATCCATTGCAGCGTTGATTGCATTTTTTATTTCATCCCTACTAGAACTTAATTCATCACGTGCCCGTTCATAACGTTCTTTTGCATCATCTTCTAGGCAATATATATCCTTATTGTACGAAGATAGTTTGCCATGATAACTCCGCAACATAACATAAATTTGCTCATCTATCCAAAATCGATTCTTCCCCATCAATACTGATGATGACTCAACAATTTTATTTAAGCTATCGACATATGGCATAAAATCTTTCTTTACAACAGCATCTACGGCCTCTTTTCCCAATTTTTGAAATGCCATTATAATTATATCTCTAGCCTCATCGAATGAAATACTCTGACCTAACTCAGGAACGTTTTCGATGCCATGCTTCCTCATCTCCCTTACTAGTATGTCACTAAACCTGTATGGGGAATGAAGTACCATGATCTCAAACTCTGCCAACGAATCACAAACAGCAGTTAACCTCACAACCTTTTGCTTTTGAAATTCATCAGAAAATGCTTGTCCGCTTTTGTACCTCTCAAGCATTTTACTGACTTGATATCCAACAAGTAACAGTATCGCTCCAATTAATAGCTTATCAATAACCAATAAGCCCACTTGTGAATTCATAAAACCTAAGAACCCCATAATTCTCCTAGCAGTTTTACCGATAATACTTATAATTTTAATGACATGATTTTTATCATATCGCTCGCATTTTATCTAATGTTACAAACATATTTCAGGTTCAATGCACACACTACTAATATTGCCATTTCATCGTATGTTTTTCCGATACTGCTCTACCCGCTGCAGGAAGTAGGCCTGCATCTCCCCCTTGTAGTTCCCGGCCTCGCTCTCGGCTGGGATCTTGATCTCGGGGTTCCTTTCCTTCCATACCGCATAGGCGGCGGCCTTCTCTACCTCGACCTTCTCCTGCTCGTCTTTCGGCAGGGAGCACAGATTGAATGACATTGGCGACTCCACGCATAGGGCACCTGCCGATATTACCCGAATCCGGAGCCAATCGCTCCACGGTGATCTTCGCCATGGGTATCGTTATACTGTGTTTATATACAGCATTGTGAGCCTAAAACCATGTTTGCAGTTCCCGACCTCGACGCCCCAGCGTTGGAAATCCCGTTGTTCCTCTCTCCTGCCGCCTGTGGCTTCCCGTCCCCCGCCCAGGACTATGTGGAACAGACCATCGACCTGAACCAGCTATGCATAGCGCACCCGGCCGCGACTTATTACGTTCGGGCAGCCGGTGACAGCATGGTAGAGCACGGGATCCACGATGGTGACATGCTGGTCGTAGACCGCAGCAGCAAGCCAGTGCATGGCAGTGTGGTTGTTGCGGCCGTAGATGGCGAGTTCACTGTGAAGCAGCTCCAGCTCAGCCCCTCAGTCTGCCTCCTACCAGGGAACCCTGCCTATCGTCCCATCCACTTCAGTGACGGGCAGCACTTGGAGATCTTCGGTGTGGTTACCTTCGTCATCCACAAGATGCCCGCGCCATGAACAAGAGCTGCGCCGTTGCCCTGGTTGATGTGAACAACTTCTACGCCTCCTGCGAACGGCTGTTCCGGCCTGATTTGAAGGGGCGGCCCATCGTCGTGCTCTCCAACAACGACGGCTGCGTGGTGGCCCGTTCGGCGGAGGCCAAGGCGCTCGGCATCAAGATGGGGGTGCCCTACTTCCAAATCCGCCAGTTCTTCGAGGCCATGGGCGGGGTCTGGTTCTCCAGCAACTACGCGCTCTACGGTGACATGAGCCAGCGGGTGATGAGTATTCTGGAGGGGATGGCCCCGGCTGTGGAGGTCTACAGCATCGACGAGGCCTTCATTGAGCTGAGCGAGTCCTGGGCCGGTGACCTGGTGGAGTACGGGCGACAAGTCCGCGAACGGGTGCAGCAGTGGACCGGGCTGGTCGTTGGGGTCGGCATCGGCCCCACCAAGACGCTCGCGAAATTAGCGAACTACGCAGCCAAGAAGTGGCCGGCCACCGGGGGCGTGGTGGATCTGCGGGATGAAGCGCGGCGCGCCCGGCTGATGGCGATCACCCCGGTGGAAGAGATATGGGGCATTGGTCGGCGGCTCACCGCCAAGCTGGAGGCCCAGGACATCAAGACCGTGGCCGACCTGGTTGCCGCTGACCCGAAGAGCCTCCGCCGCCGGTATGGCGTAGTCGTAGAGCGCACTGTGCAGGAGTTGCGGGGGATCCCCTGCGCCGAGCTGGAACAGGAGGCGCAGGCCAAGCAGCAGATCATCTGCAGCCGGAGCTTCGGCGAGCGCATCACCCAGATCGGCCCCATGCACCAGGCGCTGGCCGGCTACATGGAGCGGGCCGCCGAGAAGCTCAGGGGGGAAGGGATGTGCTGCCGTCATGTCACCCTGTTCATTCGCACAAGTCCGTTCAGCGACCGAGAGCCCTACTACGGCAACCAGGTGAGCACCAAGCTGGCGATGCCCACCCATGACACCCGGGCGCTGCTGGCCCTGATCCCGGAGCTGCTCCCCCGCATCTGGCGCGACGAGCAGCGATACCAGAAAGGGGGCGTCATGCTGGCCGACTTCACTCCCGCCAACATGCAGCAGGGCGACCTGTTCGCAGCGGAGCAGCAATCGCCCCGCAGCGAGGCACTGATGCAGGTCATCGACAAGATCAACCAGGGGCGATTGGGATCGGTTTACTTTGCCTCGAGGGGCCGGGATACCCGGGAGTGGATGATGAAGCGGGAGCAGCTCAGCCCCCGCTACACCACCTGCATCAGCGAGCTCCCCGAGGTGAAGGCATAGCCTTGGAAAGGCGGGCCAGCTTTGAGTGCAGGACATTGAGCTTGAAAGATTGTGAACCTTGAGGCGGTTCGGGGTGGATGGCCAGGACCTTGATAAACACTCGCTTTGAGCTTCTCTTGCCCACCTCACGCTTGCAGCTTCTCGACTCCGCCAGCGTCTCCACATAGCGGAGTGACCGGAGGTAGACGACCGCCTCGCGAGCAACCTCCGCAGGTATGCCCAGCCGTTCGGCCACCTCGTGAAAGTCAAAGAAATCGCCGTGTAGCAGCCCCCAACCAGCGACCTGAAGAGCGGTAGGTTTCAACTTGCTTTCCATGCGCGCAGCCTAATGAATGAGGGATGTCAAGGTCCCGAATCTGACCCAGACTCCGAGACATAGCTAAGTTCACAGAAAGCAGATTAGCCGACAATGGACTCGTTTTCCCTGAATCCCTTACGTAACAGGGCATGCAGAGTGATTTTGCTACGAAAATCACACGGTTTTTGCAAGCAAAAAAAGTTCAATAAAATTACTGCGCACAAAAATCAGACTTGCATTTACCGGATCAATCTGATGTAAGCCCACTCGCCGTGAGCGTCCACTAACCCCCATCCCAAAGCCCACACCTTATCCACAGCTTATGGGTTATTCACAGATTGCAATGCCGCGACGACCTCACTATCTTGTAGTTCGCATTGAAAACAACACTATATCTTGGGTTTACAGCTCAAGAAGCTAAGCTCAGTGACACCGAGCAGGTATCAAAAAAGGAGATATGGGATGAGGCAATACGTGAAAATTTATCCACCGCCGTGCAAGGAGAAACGATATGGCGAAATCAAGACGCTCGATAGGGCGACGAAGTGCGGCTTCGGCCGAAAATGCAAAGACCCCACAGCTTGCAACTGCAGGGCCTTCGAAGCTAGCTGATAAGCTACTTGCAATAGCTAACTCAGCAGAATCAGTCCTCAAGCTAGCCAACGCGTGTATCAAACTTGTCAGGCTTGCTATAGATGTTTATAAGCATCTCGAGGACAAAATCACCTAAATCCAAGGGCCTTCGGGCCCTTTTTTACACCTTTAACTTACGATTCGTTAGTCAAACGTGTAACTGGAATCATGGACAATCATGACCTAGCCGTCAACAAAATTATAGCACTATCTGTGCTACACCAACGCTTAGAAAAAGCAAAAAATAGTCAATATTCAACAAGTTACACCATACACCTTTGCCTCGCAAATTTTGCGTTTCGCAAAATTCCATTCTGCATGGTGTATGATGATTGCCTACGTCGCCCGCATCTCCCTCACCTGTCGGTCCATGAGCTTGGACAAGTCTGACGCTTGGTGGATCACGTCATCGACCACTTTCTCAACGAGCTGGCGCATCTCCTGCCCGAACCGGCGCGACACCAACTCTACGTGTGGCTCGACCCGGCCGGTGCCTTGGCACTTGGGGCAGTCGTCACCCTTACGCGGGCGGATCCCGGTGCCATTGCAGTGCGGGCAACGCCCTGACCGGAGCATCTCGGCGACACAGTGGTCGCGGGCCAACTGCAGGATCTCGTTCCGCTCGGCCAGCAGGCGCTGGTACTCGTGGTCATTGCCGGACCGGTGGGCGCGCTTGGCCTTCTCCATCACCACGGCGGCCCGGCGGCGCTCCTTGTCATAGTGAGGGTGAGACAGCACCAAGTGCTCCAACTGCTCAGGCAGCGGGCGGCGCAGCAGGATTGCCATGGCCATACCACCGGCCTCGTCACTGTCCAGCGTGGCGCTGAAGTGGGCCAACAATGACGCCAGGGCTTGCTCATCCCCCAGGTGGTCAGCCATGAGGAACTGGAGTCCTTGCGGGTTGCTCTTTGCGGCCACCTGCAGGGCCCCCAGAAACTCCTCCCTCCCCAGCGTGCTGGAGCGACCAGACGAGGGTTCATGTAGTGCGCCTTTCGGCGAGAAAAGGCGCAGAGCCATTTCGATAGCGTGGGTCATGGTTTGGTCCTCTGGTCTGGGTCCTGATTGAAGGCGGCAAGCAGCCAGGCGCGCAACTGGCCGGATTTGATGTGCTCCGGGGTAACTTCCAGTACGGTCCACCCGAGCAAGGTGGCCTCGTTCATCTTGGCCCGGTCCTCTACGAACCCCCTCCCCCGGGTATGCCGGCCACCGGAGTGGATCCCGCCGTGGACCTCAAGGGCGACCATGCGGGTGGGCCAGGCATAGTCGAAGCGCCATTTGCGCTTGGGGTGAAACAACAGCTCGGTGGCGGGGTCAGGAAGGCCGACCAGTTGGCTCAGCACCTTGTCGTGCAGAGAAGTGACCTGCTGGGCTTTCTTGACCTTGTTCACCACGGCCTTGGCTTTCGGGTTGTTGCCGAGCAGGCGGCTGGCGGCGATAGCGGAGAGGTGGATCATGCAGTCCCCTTCACACTGACGAGCCCACGCACCACCCAGCTGTGCAGCTGACGGGTCAGGGCGCTATAGGTGACCTCTTCACGCTCCCCGGGCTGCCAGTCGTAGGCAATACGGCCATCAATGGCGTCATGGCAAGCACAGCACGCCTCAACCGCCACCAAATCATCCCCCTTGAGGGCCATTCCATGCGGGGCGCTTGGCAGGTGAGCCAGCACCGTGGTTTCGGAGCCACCGATGCAGACCCCGGCAAGCTGGATCTTGCAGAGCTGGCCGCGAGCGCCATCGCGCAGGTCGCTGGAGCGGATTGGGCTGGTCTCGAATCTCATCCGGCAAACCCCATCAGCTGGGCGCAGGCGTTCTCAGCCTCCTCCTCGGTGGCAAACTGCTTGCTCAGCACATAGCGCCAGCAGACCCCGAACACAGCCCGGTACAGGTCGGAGAACTCAGTCTGATCCATCTTGGCAAAGCTGACGCTCTTGGCCTCCTTGCGCATGCCGCCATCCGGCAGCATCACCACGGTGTAATAACCGGCCTCGACGGTGAGCCACTTGCGCATCACCTCAAACGACTTCTCAGCCTGGGGGCCGTGGCGCTCGATACGGCTGCTGGCCAGCTGGTCGATAAACTCATCCTTGGCCTTGTTCAGCACGTTGCCAGCGCCGAACTGGGCGAGGTAGCGAACGAACCGGGACAGGATCCCCTGCTCGGCTGGCGATACCATGCCGCCAGTTGGCTCCCAGTAATCGAAAGTCAGGTTGAGCAGGGCGAAGAAGCGGCGATGAAACGCCAGGTTGCGGCGCCCCTTGCCCTTGGCCAGGATGGTGGTACCGATCGGCATCAGCTTGATGGCTTCGGCATCGGCCGGAGTGGACGGGGCAAGTACCCCGCCGGACATTTTCAGAAGGGTGAGTTCCATCCTCACCCCCGCTTGGCTTTGTTGCGGCGCTTGGAGGCGGCACGCTGACGCTGTGCGGCCCGGTCATTGCGCGGGTTGGGGATGCAGAAGCCATGGCCAGGCTTGAAATCAAGCGGGTTGAACCAGGGCGATTGGGCAGCAGTGGCGGCCAGAACGGCTGCGATAGCGTGGGTGAATCTCATGCTGCCACCGCCTTAGCCGCTACGGCCTCGGTAGTGGGGAACGGGGTCAGGTGGTAATGCCACACCTGCTTGCCGTCGATGACCTGTTTGCTGGAATACTTCGCCCAGCCGTAGCAGCAAACTTCACGCAGTCTGGCGCTGATGGCGGCCTGGGTGTCGGCGTGGCCGTAGCGGCTCCAGCACTCGCGCTCGATGTCGCGCAGGGTGCGGGCCTTGCCGTCGCTCATGATGGATATCACGCGCCCCAACTGGGTCGCGATGGATAGATCTCGGGTATGCGGTTTGGTCATGGTCTGGGTCCTTTGGTCAACGGCCGGGTGGTCTAGGTCCGGCCTGAAACATGTTACGGCGCGATATACCGATTGTCACTGGTTGGCAAGGCCCTCCCCTTCGAAGTTATCCACAGCCCCAAACGAAGCATCACACCGCAACGCCAGCACTGGCGCGGCTCTCAGCCGTGCGGCTTCCTCCGCCACTCGCTCCGGCGTCGTGCTCTGCACCAACCAATGCCCTGCGCCACGCTGCTGATCGGTGTATCCAAGCGCATCGATCTCGTCGGCGACCTCGAGCTGCACCCGCTCCCCGCACCAACCCCGCACGGCGGGATAGATCACCACCCGGCAGAACTTCGCGGCCACGACCGCGGCGATCACGTCAGGATTGAACATCGGACAGCCCTCCCCGCTTGAACAGCGCCTTGAGACTTTTCACGCCTCGCTGGCCGGTCTGCTGGTAAAACTCAGGGCTGTGCTGGATCTGCTCCCGCGACGGCAACCCCTTGCGCACCTGGGCCCCCAGGTCCTCCCCGGCGACAACACGGCGCAGCAACTGCGCGTAGGCCTGCTCGAACACCGGGCGGTAGGCGTCAAGGCTCAATGTCTGGCGCTCCCAGCTCGTCGCCTTGGCGGCCAGCTCCACGGCGGGATGGGTAAACCGGCGGGTGCGCACTTCGACCAGCGCAGTATCCAGTGTCGGCAGCCCCAGCGACTCCGGCGTGATCTGGCACCACCGGATAAACCTGCTGGTGCTCGGAAACCACTCTCCACCCTGGCTGCGTGCAGTGCGCATTCCCTGGCTTAGCTGATCACGGCTGGTGCAGTTGGCCTCGACCAGCGCCACGGTCCACTCTCGCAACGCCCTGGCCTGCATCTCGGGATTGGGGAAAGCCCGCTGCCAAGCAGGAAAGATCACCTTGAGCTGCTCGAACAACTTGGCGACCACCTGGGTATCCTGCTCGGTTACCACCGCAGCAACCGGGCGAACCGGCACGGGAGGCAGCTCGCTCGGCATGCTGGCCAGGACTTCGCTCAACGGTTTCATGGTCATCAGTACCCCTCCTGGATCAGCTGGTTGAGCTTGTCGGCGGTCATGGTCTTGGTCAGATCCCACTCGTCCCCGCGCGCTGGCTGGCGCACCACCCCGGCACGCTTGGCGGTGAGCTTGTCCCACTGCTTGCGCAGGGTCTTGGGGCACAGCACGTTGGCTGACCAGAACGGGTCGAGGTTGGCCCACTTGAACAGCGAGCAGATTTCGTGATGGGTGTACCCCAGTTGGGTGCGCATCAAGCGGATATCGTTCGCCCACTGCGCCCAGTTGGGGGCCTTGGCAGTCGGGTTCACCACCAAGACCTTGCCGTGAATGAACTCGGCTGCCGTCAGGTCATCCTGGGTACCCCAGAACTTTCCACTCGGGGTCTGCACGGCGGCATCGGGTCGGATCTTCTCGACAGCAGCAGAAACCGATTCAACAGCTCCGGCGTCGGGGGGCGCGTCAGCGTTCTTCGACGAAGAGATCTTTATCTGTTCTTTTCTTTTGTAGTTTTCTTTTGTTGTGGACGGATTTCCGTGATTCGAATCTCGGATTTCCGTGATTTTATTCACGGATTTCCGTGATGCTTTCACGGATTTCCGTGCGGCATCTCTGGACTCAATTTTGTCCGAAATCCATTCAGAAATGACCTTGTTTACCGCCACCATGAAGAAGATGCCACTCCCCCGCTCTATCTTCAGGATGTTGCGCTTCTCCAGCTCCACCACTGCATCCTTGATGCGATTACTATGAAGGCCTGTCAGCTCAGCCAGATAACCGGTATGAACGCGATCCTTCGCCTTACGGTAGCCATAGGTTTGACGAATCACAGCCATTACCACCTGACTCTGTGTGCCGCTCATCTTGGTGCGCATCAGCGCATCCAGAAGCTCATTGGCAACACGGGTAAACCCATCATCAAGATCTGCGACCACGCGGGCCTCCTTCTGAGGGGGGTTATGTGGGGCGCTCGGCCCCGGGAATTTGATAACGGCGCTCATGCGGCCTCCTCCTGCGCATCTGCGCACATCTCTGGCAGGTTTGCGCGCACCAGGGCGGCAGCCAGTGGCGGGCACACGGCATTGCCGCAGCGGGCCACCTGCGCTGTCTTGGTGAACTTCTTGCCGGTGGCGTCGTGATCGATCACGTAGTCGGCCGGGAACCCCTGGGCGGCGAACAGCTCATGGGGTTCGAGCATCCGCATGCCGATATCGACGATCTGGTAATCCTCGCCGCGCACGGTGACCAGACCGAATCGGTCCCGGGTGGTCACGGTATGCAGTGGCTCAGAGCAGGGGATGGTTGAGTCGGTTCCGTAATACTTGAGCAGGAAGGCCCGCACCTCGCCGATGTGCAGTCCCCCGGCGGTGACGGTGGGCATGGGTTCGGTTACTGGCTGGCCGTGCTGACAGGTGCCGCGCAGTTTTACCAGGTGGCTGGTGACCAGCGCATTGTGGTCAACAGTGGTCACGGTCGGCAGCGGCTGGGTCAGCTCGGCACCCACGACGCCTGTGTAATGCTTGGCCAAGAAGGCAGACACCAAGGCAAAGTGACCTCCCTTTACCTGGGCGCAGATGGTGCGCAGCGGCTCATCTGCAGGCATGTTGCGCTGATGGCTGGCGTTGGCGAACTCGGTGATGAAGGGGGCAAGCGCTGAAGTGTGGCCTACAGGCACGATAAACGGCTGGGCTGTCTCGATGACGAACCGCTCCAGCCCCTTGGCAATCCGGCGCAGGGTATTCTCGGCCAGCGGCCGCTTGCGCTCGAAGATAGAGGGACACGGGATCGACCAGTCGATCACGTCAGCAGCGGTTGGCCACGGCAGCAGCTTGCCCGCTTTCACCTCGGCACTGGCTGGATCGCCATGGGTCGGCTTGGGCCACACGATGGGGGCGCCATCCCGGCGGGCGATCAGAAACAGGCGCTTGCGGATGGTGGGGGTGCCGTAGTCGCAGGCGCGCAGCTCCCGCCACTCCACCTTGTAGCCCTGGCGGCGCAGGGCGTTGATGAAACTGTTGAAGGTGCGGCCCTTCTTGGCCGGGTCCGGGCGAGCGTTACCCTCAGCGTCGATCAGCAGCGGGCCCCAGGTCTGAAACTCCTCGACGTTCTCCAGCATGATCACCCGGGGGCGAACAGTCGCAGCCCAACGCAGGGTGACCCATGCCAGCCCCCGGATCGTCTTGCTGACCGGGGTCGAACCCTTGGCCTTGGAGAAGTGCTTGCAGTCGGGAGACAACCAGACCAACCCCACAGGGCGGCCGGCCACCACATCACGCGGCACGATGTCCCACACCGATTCGCAATAGTGCTCGGTGACTGGGTGGTTGACGGTGTGCATGGAGATCGCGTCAGGGTCGTGGTTGATGGCGATCTCCGGGCTGCGGCCCAGCGCCATCTCGATCCCGGTAGACGCCCCGCCGCCACCGGCGAAGTTGTCCACGACGATCTCATTGAAGAGGCTGAAGGTGTTGCGACAGACAGCAGCCAGTGGCGATTTACGCATGAGCCACCTCCTGCTCGGTGTACTCACAGGTGGGGCACTCGTAGGCGCGGTCATTGGTGCCGGACTGCAGATCACTGCCGCACAGTGGGCAGTGGTTGAGGTCGTTCAGCAAGGGGTGGCCCCCATGGGCCATGGTTGAATTGGTCATTGCTGGGTCCTGTTGTGTTGCTGCCCGGTGGTGAGACGGGCCAAAGAGGGTTATGCGCTGGGTTGTGCTTCGGCACGCTCCAGGGTGCGGGCTTCCAGCTCGCGGGCCAGGCGGACGGCTTGGCGATCGGTGCCAGCGGCGTGCGCGGTCGAGATCAGCGGCTCGTCGAGGGCTAGGGCCAGCTCGTGCATGACCGACTTCAGGATGATGTTGTCGCGATCGCTGACGTGCTGGGATGCCGGGCGCGGCGGACGGTGTTGCATGGTCATGGGTTACCTCCCGAGGACAAAGTTGATGAGTTTTTGCAGGGGGCGCAGCGGGCGCTCCTCGTTGTAGGCGGCCTCGTCTTCTTGGCTGAACTGGAGCAGGCCGCGCTCGGGCAGGCCGGAGCCCTCCAGGATCTCCTCGACGGTCACGGGCGGAAAACCCTGCTCCAGCAAGCTCCGATTGGCCCGTTTAACGGCCCTCGCCAATATGGTGGGCTCGTGCTGAGATATGGCCTGGAGCAGGATCAGCAGCGAGGTGCGGGCAAATGCGGTTTCGGTCATGCCACACTCGGCGCCTACTTCCTGCCATACCTGGCGCTGAGCTGGGGTGCCGCGCACCCGCAGCGGGGAGCGGGTGCTCATATTTTCATGATCGGGGAGCGATACTCTTCCCATGGGGTTGGTCCTCTATGTTGGGTGGAAAAGCTGGCCGGTGGTCAGGCGGCCTGCTGGGTAGAATGGTCTTGCTCCTTGAGCAGGGGGTAATCCTCCAGGCCCAGCCGCAGCTCGCCGTTGCTGGCGATGACAAAGCTGACTGCATGCTGGGCAGGGATCACCTCCCCCCACTTCACGGCAAGACTGCGGGAAATACCGATCGCTTTCATGGCGCGGGCCATATTGCCGAAATAGCCGATTACTTCATGTTTCTTCATTGGTCTGGGTCCTGTGCATGGTGACATGCAAATGATGTCCTCTATAGAGAACGATGTCAATCTTCAACGTCTCCCAAAGTGATCAGTCAAGGAATTACAATTTAGTCTCTAAAGAGAACAAGAGGTTATTGATGAAAACTTTCGGGCAACGCCTTGAGGAAAAGCTGCAAGAGTTGGGCATCAGCATGTCTGAGCTTGCGCGCCGTACCGGCTTATCCAAGAGCGTGATTAGCAACACCATCAATAACCCGAATCGTGAAATGCGAGTGTCATCCCTGATTTCCATTGCCAGGGTGCTGAAGGTTGATCCCATATGGCTATACACCGGCCGCAGCAGTGGTGATCTGCTGAACGACATTCAGTTCAATTCGGATAAAGTGCCGGTCTGGACCTTGGATGACGTGGGGAACCTGGCAACAGATATGCTGCCGAACATGAATAGCGGGCGGTATGTGGTGGCAGAGAACCAAAGCCACAGCATTGCCATCGAGGCCACAAACGATCACCTATCAAAATCAGGCATTGTGGCCGGTGACATCTGCATCTTCAGCTTGGCTGACCGCACTCCAGAGGAGGGTGCTGTAATGCTGATCAGGCTCGAAAAGAATGATCAAGCGCGGCTGCTAAGGGCAATGTCGGGGATTGATGGATGGGTTTACGGTGTAGACGATCCAAGGCTTGGCACGGTCACATCCAGTGAGGCTATCGTGCTTGGCAAGTTGTCAGAACTGAGGCGCAACGAGATCAAGTAACCCCCCTCTCCTCTCCCTCCCCTTAACCCGCTTCGGCGGGTTTTTTGTTGTTCAAAAAAAATATCGTTTATTTTAGAGATCGATGTTGACCAATCGTTCTCTAAAGAATACAGTTTGCACATCGTCCTCTTGAGAGAACGACCAAAGCCGGGAGCAACAAGGGGCAGCGTGGAAGGCGGCCAATCGTGGTGAAGGTCTTGGGAAACCTCCCGCTCTGGCGGAGTAAAAGGCCAGAACACAACTGGGATTGCATTCCTAACTGGACTTAGGGCGTCAAACAAAACGCCCGGAAGACACACTTGAGTGAGTGCAATCCACAGTTGTGGTGAATGCGCAGGCTGATGCTACGCCCATCGGTGCGGTTCAAGTCCATGAGGGTCTTCCTCGAAAACAGAATATGCCGGGATCAGCTCCGGCCACCACACAGAACTTAGACACCCGGCAACAGGACCCAGCCCCAACCAGGGCAGCAGTGAAGCGCCTGACCAGCGCGTAAGAACGACAAAGCCCGCACAAGGCGGGCTTCGAAGGACCGGGTACCACCCGGTCAGTGAAAGCCGAGGGACCAACCCCAGCAATCAGGACCCAGCATGACGAATCAACTGGGAATTAGCGAGGACCAACTCGCCAACAGGAGTGAATGTACCATGACCAGACGCCTTTTTTCCAGAGCCGCGAAACGCGCCGACCAGATCGTTGCCGCCATCGCCGACCGCCTGAACGGCAACGCCGCCCGCCGCCGAGCCATCAAGCAACGCTTGACGGTTGCCATGATGGCCACCGAGCGGCACCAGCTCGTCGCCGCCCGCACCGCCCAGTCTGCCAAGGTGCGCACCCTGACCGCCATGAAATGCCGCGCCCTCCTCCACTGGCGCGCCGAGTTCCACCGCAACGCCGTCTGACCCGGGTCTGGCGCTTCCCTCATAGCGCCGTAGCCAAAGCCTCTTTCTCAAGCACCGCAAGGATGCTTTGGCTTCGCTCACGCCAAATTCGGCTGGGCCTGCTCTTTAACAACCTGGAACCGGCTCACAACCACGAATCCCGATGCCGGTAGGGATGCGCCGATACCCCGTTCAAACCGGAAAGCAGCGCGTGAACGTGAACGCTGGCCACTGGCAACAGTGGCCAGCCTGGAGCCCCTTGCATCAGGGGGTTGCAGGCTGGAATCGTTGACAGATGTCAGATCTACGCAATAAATAGCGATATAGCCTCAACATCATTATCATGGGTCCATCTGACTCAAATTAACGTGATGCTGTGGCTCTGAATTTTACCCCCAAAAAAGGTCAAATCCTTCTTTGTGACTTTGAACCTGGCTTTAAAGAACCCGAAATGACCAAAATGGCCAGGCCCGTGATCGTGCTCGCAGCCAAACACGGCCTAGTGACCGTGGTCGCATGTAGCACGGTTGAGCCGGACAAAATTCAGGAATGCCATTATCAGCTTCCCCGACAATCGATGCCTAAGTGCAAACACTTCATGGGTCGAGACAGTTGGGTTAAAGGCGACATGGTCTACACCGTCGGTTTTCATCGTCTGACCGCCGTATGTATTGGCAAAGAAGCTGGGCGGCGGATTTATCACAGGGACACCCTGGGCAGAGAGCAGATGGCAGCCATTCACCGCTGCGTCCTGCATGGCATCGGTATGGGCTTTCTGGTCCACCACGTCTCGGCAACATAGCTCAACGTAACCTGGCTTAATGAGTTCTGCTTGCCTGTAATCGGCCCAACCATTATCATTCTATTGTCTCCTGCGTACTCATCGAGTAACGACAGGCATCTAGACTACTCTAAGGTGCGTCCATTGTAGCCAGCGCGGTAACCGAGCGATAACAAGCTCCCTCCGCTGCTGTGTCAGCCCCCACTTCTGGGGGCTTTGTTTTATCTGAACGCTACAGAATTTTTAAGCCCAGCCCTCGCGCTGGGCTTTTTGTTGACTTGCCCACCAACCCCAGCCCTCGTGCTGGGGTTTTTGTTTTTAACAACCACAGGACCCAGACCATGACCATGACCAACGAAACCGCCCTGCTTGCCATGCTGGAGAGCCAGGAGGCCGAGGCCAACGCCAAGGCCGAGTGGATCGCCGAGTGGGCCGCGACAAACCGCCCTCTGCTGCTGGCCGGGATGCTTGAAACCGACCCGGCCACCCTGCTCGCCGAGGTGAATGCCGACCAGCACCGCCACTACAACCAGGCTATCTGGCTGCTGATGCACGAAGGCCGGCAAGCGCCACTGACGCAGTTCATTGACCAGGTGGTCGATGCCGGGCTGACAGAGCTCGCTCAGGCCGCCTGGCGCAGTCACCTCGCCGCCCTGCACGACGCCATGAGCGACCAGCAATGGGAGCAGTACCAGCAAAGGAGCGCCGCATGAATGCCATCGCCGACACCTCCACCGCGCACCCGCTTGGCCGGGTGTTCGGCCTCTCCAACGAGGAGTACCACGCTGGCCCCGGGGTCAGCAAAAGCCAGCTCGACCAGATAGCCGAGAGTCCGGCCACCTATATCTGGGCCAAGAATGCCCCGGTAGATGAGGATAAGCTCAAGGCCTTCGACATGGGCAGCGCCATCCACTGCCTGCTGCTGGAGCCCGACGAGTTCAAAGACCGCTTCATCATCGCCCCACCGTTCAACCGCCGCACCAACGCCGGCAAAGCAGAAGAGGCAGAGTTCCTGGCCAGCTGCGCCGAGCTGGGCAAGACGGTGATGGATGCCGAGGAGGGACGCAAGCTCTACCTGATGCGCGACAGCGTGATGGCCCACCCGGACGCCCGCTGGCTGCTGGAGCAGGAAGGGCACAGCGAGGCCTCCTTCTACTGGATTGACCCCCAGACCCAGGAGCTGTGCCGGATCCGCCCCGACCGCCACCTGAGCAATCACCCCGTCATCATTGACGTGAAGTCGGTGGACGACATGGGCCGCTTCGAGCGCCATGTTGAGGAGTTCCGCTACCACGTTCAGGACGCTATGTACTCCGAAGGCTTCCACCGGGTGATGGGCGAGGAGCCGGAATTCGTCTTTCTGGCGGTAAGCACTAGCGTGAACTGTGGCCGCTACCCAGTACGGGTGCGGCCCCTCCCCGACGACTGGAAGGATGCGGGGAAGGACCTGTTCCGCCGCGATCTCCAGCGCTTCCACGACTGCCGGGTCAACAACGACTGGCACGACTTCAAACCCCTCCAGCGCCCAGCCTGGGCGACAAGGAAAGCCGCATGAACGACGTATCAAACGTAGAGACTTTGGTGCCATTAGAGGGCAGCTCTGGCCACTTCTTCGCAATGATTGCACCCCAGCTTCGCAGCCAGGGCATTGAGGCCCTTCTGCCGTCAGGCGTGAGCTTTGAGGCTTTTGTGCGGGCCGCCGCCACTGCCATGGCACAGAACCCAGAGTTGGCAAACGCCGACCAAAAGTCAGTCATCCAGTCCCTTATCCGGTGTGCGACACACGGGCTTGTGCCGGACAACCGAGAGGCGGCACTGGTCACCTTCAAGGAGAAGCAAGGCACCAACTTCGTCCTCAAAGCGCAGTACATCCCCATGGTTGACGGCGTGCTAAAGCGCGCCCGCATGAGCGGTCAGATTGCCGTCATTGCCGCCAAAGCCGTGTTTGATGGCGACGCCTTCGATTACTGGATGGACGAACAAGGTGAACACATCAACTACCGCCCCACCTTCAAAGGCCGGGGCGAGTTCTCACTGGCTTTCGCTTTTGCCAAGCTGCACTCAGGCGAATTGATTGTCGAGGTCATGCCAAAAGAAGATATCGAGCGCGTCAAAAGTGCCAGTAAGACCGGTAATAGCGAATACGGGGCTTGGGCCAAGTGGTACGACAGGATGGCGGTAAAAAGCGTCCTACATCGCCTCGCCCGACGTCTCCCGTCCGCATCAGAACTGGTTACCTTGCTGGAGTCTGGCGATGAGTTCGACTTCTCGCGGCAGCCAGAGAAACCCATCCCAAAACAAGGCGGCAGCCGCGCCCTGGATGCCATCCGCAGCCAGAGCACCGAATCGGTCACCCTGGAACATGAGCAGATGGCCGAACCCGCCCAGGCGGACCACGCCAACGCCTACGCCGACCACTGTGCCGCCATAGAGGGATCCAGCGATACCGCCGAGTGGCAGCAGGCCTACACCACCGCCTGGACCTGGGCCAACGAAACCGGCGACCAGAACATCATTGCCGGTATCAAGCAGATCGCCGGCGAGCGCAAGAAGCAGCTCAGTACCGGGCACAGCGCCCAGCAATAACCAACAAGGCCCGCACACTGCGGGCCTTTTCAATCCCAAGGACCCGCCATGACCGAACAAGCCAAAACAGAGACAACCCAGGCCCAACTGGTTGTCATCGAACCCACCACCGCCGTCGCCCTGTTCACCGAGGGCCAGGGCGTGGCTGAACTGCTGGCCGACATCCGCCAGAAGGCAACCAGCCTGGTGCCCGACATTACCACCCCCAAGGGGCGCAAGGAGATCACCAGCATCGCCCATGCCGTTGCCCGCACCAAGACCTACCTGGACGGGCTCGGCAAAGAGCTGACCGACCAGTACAAGGAGATCCCCAAGCGCATCGACGCCAACCGCAAAACCCTGCGCGACACCCTGGACACCCTGAAAGACGAGGTGCGCGCCCCGCTCACCCAGTACGAAGCGGCAGAAGAAGCCCGGGTGGCAGCACTGCAATCCCGACTGGCCCGCCTCAATGAACTGGGATCCTCTGCCAGCATCGAGATCGCCGCCGCCGACCTGCAGGTCATGCTGCAGGAGGTCGAGCAAAGCGCCCTGGACGACACCTGGCAAGAGCTGCTGCCCCAGGCGACCGTCGCCAAGGAGCTCGCAGCCAAGCGCCTCGGCGACGCCCTGTCTGCCCGCCAGAAGTACGAAGCCGAGCAGGCCGAGCTGGAGCAGCTGCGCCAGAAGCAGGCCGAACAGGATCGCATCGACCGCGAGCGCCTGATAGCCGAGCAGGCGGCGGAGCAAGCCCGCCGGGAGGAGGAGAATCGCCAGCGCCTGGAGCGTGAAGCCGCCCAGCACCGCGAGCAGGAGGCGCAGCGCCAAGCCCAGGCCGCCCGTGAACGTGAAGAACAAGCCCGGCGCGATGCCGAAGCCGCCGAACTGGCCCGCCAGCAGGCCGAAGCCAACGCTGCACGCCAGGCGGAAGAGGCCGCCGCTCGCGCTGCTGAGCAAGAGCGCCAGCGCATCGCCGACGAGCAGCGCCAGAAAGCCGCAGAGGATGCTGCGCGCTCCGCCGATATGGAGCACCGCCGCACCATCAACAACGCCATCCTGATGGACCTGATGGGCTTGGGGATCGATGAGGGGAAAGCCATCAACCTCATCAAGCACATCGCCAGCAACAAGATCGACCACCTGACCATCAACTACTGATCACCCGCCCCGCCGCCAACGGGGCTTCCAATTTCCGAGGACCAACCATGACCACGCTGAACCCCAGCGAGGCGACCAGTCTCGCCCTGAACACCCTCACCAGCCAGATCAGCAACATCCTGCTGATGCCGGATGGCCCGGCCAAGGCCGCCATTGGCAGCTTCGAAAGCCTGCTCACCGCCAACCTGACCATGATCAGCGAGGCCGCCAACGCCCACATCGACGAGTTCAACACCCTGATCGGCGAGCTTGAAGGCCGGGATGGCGAACTGCTCACCCAGACGGCCCTGGTCAGCGAGCTGCGCCAGCAGGTTGCCGAAGCCGAGCAGCGCATTACTGTCGCACGACAAGAAGGCTACGCCGGGTTGGAAGCCAAGGCCGACGAGCTCTACAAGGCCCAGCGCGCCCTAAACGATGTCCAGACCAAATACAGCGCCCTGCAATACAACGCCCGCCAGCTCGAGCGTCAACTGGCCGACCTCAACGCCATGGATCCGGCAGGCATGAAACGCCGCATCAAGGAGAAGAACGAGCTGCTTGAGGAGCAGCGCACCGCCATCGCCAAGCACAAGAGCAACGAGGCCGCCTACCGCGCTGAAGTGTTGAAGCTGGAGCGCCGTATCAGTGAGCTGCTGGGCGTCATCAACGATCAGGATCGTGAGCTGGAGCGCCGCCACACCGTCATCATGGAGCTGGAAAGCGCCCGCGCCGCCAAGCTGGTCTGGCACAAACACCTCGCCAACACCTACAAGGGTGAGGATGGCATGCTCTGGAACGTCTATCTGGTGGATCACGGCCTGAAATCCAACCTCCCCTACCTCATCAACGACCTCAACTGGAAGCTGCACGCCATGAAGTCCGATGGCTCCGGATGCTCGGTCATGCTGAGCCAGTGGATGAACCCCATCTACCCGACGCCCTATGGTGCCGGGGCCCCGGACGACATGACTCAGGACATCTTCGCCTTCATGCAGGAGGCGCTGGAGCAGAGTCACCCCCACCTGCAGCCCCGCACCGAATGGGCCAAGACAGTCAGCATCCATGAATGCGGCCTGCCGCCGCGCACCATCAAGCCGCTGGAGGAGGCCGGGATCGACACCCTCTACAAGGTGATGAGCCACCAGGGGAACAAGCTGGACAAGGTGAAGGGGATCGGCGCGAAGCTGGTCGGCCAGATCGTCTATGCCTGCGAGCTCAAGGTGAAGCTGTGGGAGGAGAAGTTCGCAGCTGGCCAGCACGCTGAGCAGCACAAGGAGGCTGCATGAAGATCGACATCCACAGCACAAACCACAAGTACCGAGTGATCTACGCAGACCCAGCCTGGCAATTCAAATCGAAGAAGTCAGGCGGCTCAATGAAAAGCGGGGCTGCGCAGGTGTACAGCGTCACATCGATAGAGGACATGAAGGCGCTGCCAGTGGCGAGGCTGGCAGACGACAACTGCATGCTGGTCATGTGGTGGGTAGGCAGCATGCCACAAGAGGCCATCGACCTGTGCCAAGCCTGGGGATTCCGGATCATGACCATGACCGGCTTGGTGTGGGAGAAGCGCACCGTAAACGACAACCCCCACTTCGGTATGGGGTGGGCAACCCGGGCCGGTGCGGAGTGCGCCCTGATCGGCATCAAGGGCAAAGTCAGCAACCTGGTAGTAGACAAGGCTGTGCGCTCGGTCATTCGAGCCAAGGTGGGGCGCCACAGCGAAAAGCCGCACGAGTGCCGAGAGGCGATCGAGAAACTGTGCGGTGATGTCCCACGCATCGAGCTCTTTGCCCGCTCTGCAGCCCCAGGCTGGGATTGCTGGGGCAATGAAGCCCCATCACTACCAGAGCAGTCCGCCGCCTGATACCCCCAACCCATCCACCGCTGGCCACACAGAAACGGTGGATAAGTCGAGGACCCCCATGAAAACCACGGAAAACCCCTACTGCGGTGCAGTAGTCATCGGGTTGGGCGTCGTCATGCCCCATCCCAAGCAGCCCGGCAAGTTCGTTCTGCCAGGCGGCATCACCTGCGACAGGCAAACCGCCGAGGCCGCAGCCAAGAAGATCCACGACCTGCAGGCCAAGAAAGCCCGCAACTAACCGACCAACAACAGGACCCAGACCATGTGGTTTAAAAACCTTCAAATTTACCGCTTCACCCGCCCGTTCGAGTTGACCGCCGAACAGCTGGAAACCCAACTGGAGGCGTGCGCCTTCACCCCCTGCGGCAGCCAGGATATTTCCCGCTTTGGCTGGACCCGACCCTTCGGCAAGCTCGGCCACACCCTGACCCATGCCGCCAACGGCCAGATCCTGCTTTGTGCCCGCCGCGAGGACAAGATCCTGCCGACCGCCGTCATCAAGGAAGCGCTGGCAGAGAAGGTGGAGGCCATCGAGTACGAGCAGGGCCGCGCCCTCAAGAAGAAAGAGAAGGAGGCACTGAAAGAGGAGCTGCTGCACACCCTGCTGCCCCGGGCATTCAGCCGTACCGCCAACACCTTCGCCTGGATCAACCCGGCAGACGGCCTGCTGATGGTCGATGCCTCCTCCGTCAAGAAGGCAGACGATGTGCTGGCTCTGCTTCGCAAGTCAATCGGCAGCCTGCCGGTGGTGCCGGTGGCGCTCAAGAACCCACCCGAGATCACCATGACCGCATGGCTGCAAGAGGGCAACCTGCCGGCAGCTTTCACCCTGGAGGATGAATCCGAGCTGCGCAGCGCCATGGAGCACGGCGGGATCGCCCGCTTCAAACAGCAAGACCTGATGACCGACGAGGTAAAAAACCACCTCGCCAACGACAAGCTGGTCACCAAACTGGCCCTGAACTGGGGTGAGCGCCTCAGCTTTGTACTGGGCGACGACCTCTCTATCAAGCGCCTCAAGTTCAGCGAGGACATGCGCGAGCAGAACGACGACATTACCAGCGAAGATCCGGCCGCCCGCCTGGACGCCGACTTCGCCCTGGTTACCGCCGAGCTCTCCCAGTTCATCCCGGCCCTGTTCAATGCCCTGGGTGGTGAGGAGGCTCCGCTATGACCGACATCACCATAACCGACACCAAGGAGGTCTGGGTGGTTTACACCAACTCCGACCTCACCGAGGGGCGTGGGCATCAGTACCCGATCCACGTCTGCGGATCACCCGCAGCAGCCGCACGCATGTCGATACGCAAGGGCGTCCAGGGGAGCGACGCCAACGTCAGCAAGGAGATCGCCGTGAAGGTGCGCGGCAGCTGGCTGGCGCCGGTGAGCATCATCGAGCCCAACGACGCAGATCGCCGCGCTGACGCGCTCAACGCCGAGCGGCTGCGCGTTATGGACAAGGCACGGGCTGCCGGCCTGACGGACGACGAAATCAGAATGCTGGGGGATATATGAGCGAACACACCAAGGGCCTGCTGCGGGTGGGCCATTCCGGGGCGGTTGTGGCAGACCACCCCGTCCCAGAAATGAGCGGCAGCGATGCCGTCGAATACTACGGCGGCCACTTGGTCGCCGAGTCAGTCACCGCCGCCAATGCCCGGCGGCTGGCCGCCTGCTGGAACCTACTGGACGGCTACGACACCAAGGAGCTGGAGGGCGTGAGCCTGGCCGAGTTTGTGGCCAAGCAGGCTTACCTCAAAGAGATGAACACCCATGACGGGCTCAACATCTCCATGTCAGGCATAGCGCTACAGATGGTGGCGGCATCATTCGCCGGACAGTTCAAGGCCAACAGCGCCACCAACTACCTGGAGCTGAGCGGCAACCACCCTGAAACCGGCCCCTTTACCATCACCATGCAGCGTACCCATGGTCTCACCCCGGCGCAGAAGCTTGCCGCCATGACCAAGCAGCGGGATGTGCTGCTTGAGGCGCTGAATGGCGTACAGGGCGTGATGAACAACAGCCAGGGCGTGGCCGGTTGGCACCAGAACGGCGCCATTGCTACCTGGGACGAGCTGCTGCCGGAGGTGGCCGCCGCCCTCGAATTTGCGGAAGGAGAGAAATCGTGAAGCGATTCAACTGCACGCTATCCGACAAGAGAGGCGAGTTTGGGGAATGCATGGAGGCCCACAACACTGGGCGCTATGTGCTGTTTTCTGATGTGGAGAAACTGCAGCGACGCATGCAGGAGATGCTGGATAAGAGCAACAGAACCGGCGTGGCAATAGAGCGCGCCATCTCCACCGGATTCGTGCTGGCAGATCACCCGCTCAAGTCGCGGCTGGAGCTGCTGGCAAACCACTACAAGCGCGAGCAGGCCCTGGCTGACGGCATGGTGACGATGGCCGACCGCTGCAAGCTGCTCATCGACCTGCTGCGCGAGGCCAGAACCAATGTTGATCAGGTCCGTCGCTGGGGTCGCTTTGACCATGACGAAGGATGCGGGGCAGAGGCTGCATTACTGCTGGAGCGCATCGACGCCCTGCTGGCTGGCCAGGTGAAAGGCCGCACCATCACCGAAGGCCAGGAGTTCGAGCTCACCACGGTGCTGCAGTCCATCGCCAACGGGTTCAGTGACGACCCGGCGCACGATGCGGCGGCTCTGCTCAAGCGGATCGCCGGCGAAGTGCCGTGGACGGGTGACTCCTTCCAGCTTCCACCACGCCAAGGAGGTGAGCCGTGCGCTTCAGAGCCCCCATCATCCAGCCCGGCCTGACCCGCACCGAAGCCGAAGAGACCCGCGCCAGATACCTCCGCATTAACCCCGGCGCCCGGGTCACCATCGACAGCCAACCCGATAACCCCCAGCTCAAGACCCTGATAGCCCACCTCCCCGTCCTGCCGTTCAGGCAAGTCATGGATCCCGGCTTTATCGGGTACCGGGGCTGGCGAGCATAACCAGATCCCCGGCCTGCCCGGGGCTTCCAATTCAAGGACTCACCATGGCGAAAATCTACATAGCCGGGCCTATCTCAGGCCTGCCGAACTTCAACCGCGACGCCTTCAATGCCGAGGCGCACCGCCTGCTTGGCCTGGGCCATGTGGCCCTAAACCCGGCGATCCTGCCGGATGGGCTGGAGCAACACGAATACATGGCCATCTGCATCGAGATGGTCAAGATGGCAGATCAGCTGGTCATGCTGCCTGGCTGGGAGCGCAGCGCCGGCGCCAGAGCAGAGCACGCCCTGGCCATCAAGATCGGCAAGACCATCATCCTACCCGTGCCGCACTTGGCTGACGAGGTGGCGGCATGACCAGACAGCGGGCCGCCGGGCTCACCATCCTGGCGCTCAACACCCTGGCCGCACTGATGGTGCTGACCCTGCTGTAATAGCGGCCCTTCCTTCAACTCAATCGGCGCCCCATCCTCTGGGACAGGAGGGCCACGCCATGCAACAACTTCAACTGACCATCGACCAGGACAGCCAGCTTCTCAACGAGCTGGTCAGCGCCGTGCGCTCCCCCACCCTTTCCCGATCGGCCAAGCTCGCCGAGATCGGCCGCATCCTGGCGCACTTCGACCTGCCTATCGAAGCGCCCCGGGTTGCCGGCCAGCTCTGGAGCGCCACCGAGCTGGGCAAGGAGCTGGGGGTCAGCGCCCAGGCCATTGGCCGGCTGGCCAACCAGCACCAACTCAAACGCCCGGCGTTCGGGGAGTACCGCCTTGACCAGGCGGTCAGCAGCAGGAAGCAGGTGGAATGCTTCCTCTACAACCGAGCGGGCCGGGATGAAATAACCAGACTAATGAGGACCAACAGATGCAGCAATTCGTCTACCCATGTGCCAGGTGGGTGAGGCCGAAGTTATTCGCCGAACTGACAGGCATGACAGAAAAAGCCGCCGAAGGACGGCGCTTGAAAGGAGAATGGCCGGAAGGGCGGGTATGGTGCCGAGCCCCGGACAACCAGATTCGTTACAACGTTGCGGAGTATGACAAGTGGGTCGAGTCAAGCATGATGATCTAGTGGCTGGAGTCACTGGATTGGAGGTTCATGGCAAAAAGCTGCGCATCACCTTCACCTATAAACGGGCGCGCTGCCGGGAGGTCCTCGACCTCCCCATCACCAAGGCGAACGTGAAGTTTGCCACCAACAAGCTGGCAACCATCAAGCATGAGATTGCGATCGGCACCTTCAGCTACGCACATCATTTCCCTGACAGCCCAGCACTGACTCGATTTGGAGGAAGCCGGCGAAATGTCACCATCTGGGAAGCCTATCAGGACTTCTGGCGGCTGCACAAACCCATGCTGAAGCCTACTTCTCGTCATGGCTACCCGTTCGCCATTGAGGCGTGTATCAATGTCCTGGGTAAGGACCGACAGGTCTCAACGCTGATGCCCAAGGACATTGAGCTGATCCGCAATGAGCTGCACATCTCACTCAAACCCAACTCCATCGTCACCTACCTTGGGCGATTCAGGCAGTTGCTTCGCTGGTGCGAGAAGAACAACCTTCTTGCGGATGCAGCAAGACTCACGGGAGGAGTGAGGCCCGTCACCACCAGAAAAACCTCACCGGCAGACCCTTTCGAATTTGATGAATACACCCGGCTGCTGGAAGCCTGCTCCCACGAGCAGCAGCGCAACATGATCACCCTTGCCATCTATACTGGCCTCAGAACTGGAGAGCTGAGGGCTCTTGCCTGGGAGGACATCGACCTCGAAAAAGGGATCATGGTCATCAGCAGGAACATCAGTAACGAATCGGACTATTTCAAACTGCCCAAGACCAACGAGCCCCGGGAGGTTGATCTGCAGCCTCCCGTGATCGCAGCTCTCAGATCACAGATGGCATTGTCGTTCATGCGTACTGTGGTGCCGGTAGATGTGGACATGAATGGTCGAATCGAGCGCCAGAGCATCAGGCCGGTATTCACGCCTAAGGTGACGGGCCCCCATGTTCCACACGCCAAGGAGTTCTTCACCGCCGCCGGGGTGTCTCATGCCTGGAGCAACATCATGAGGAGAGCCGGAGTAAGATACCGGCGCTTCTATCAACTTAGGCATACGTTTGCTAGTTGGAACCTGACGTCGCATGGAAATCTCGCGTATATTGCAGCGCAAATGGGTCACGCTGACCTTGAAATGTTACAATCCGTCTACGGAAAGTGGATCGTCTCGGCGAGCAAATCTGAGGCGGTCAGGATCTGGGAGCAGATGCAATCAAAAGGCCTTTTTGCCCCAATGACGCCCCAAGAAAAAAAGATCCAAGAGTAAGCGATTGATTTATTTGATGAAAAATCAACACCCACAATTCCCGGCAAAGGAACTGGAACCCCCCATGAACAAATTGCTTATCAAGAATGCCACCCTGGTCAACGAAGGCCGCATCTATGCTTCCGACGTCTTGATCGAGGGTGAGCGGATCGCCCGCATCGCCCCGGACATCAGCGCCCCCGATGCAGTGGTGATCGATGCCGCAGGCCGTCACCTCATCCCCGGGATGATCGATGATCAGGTCCATTTCCGGGAGCCTGGCCTGACCCACAAGGGGACCATCGCCAGTGAATCCCGGGCCGCCGTCGCCGGTGGCACCACCAGTTTCATGGAAATGCCCAACGTCAATCCCCAGACCACCACCATCGACGCCCTCGAAGCCAAATACCAGATAGCCGCCAACTCCGCCGCCGCCAACTACAGCTTCTACCTGGGTGCCACCAACGACAACCTGGAAGAGATCAAGAAGCTCGATCCCAAGCAGTCCTGCGGCATCAAGATCTTCATGGGGGCCTCCACCGGCAACATGCTGGTGGACAACCAGGAGACACTGGCGGCCATCTTCCGCGAGAGCCCGGTGATGATAGTCACCCACTGCGAGGACACCCCCAGCATCAAGGTGCTGGAAGACGAGGCCCGCGCCAAGTGGGGCGAGGATGTGCCGATGCGCGAGCACGGCCGTATCCGCAGCGCCGATGCCTGCTACAAATCCTCCAGCATGGCGGTCTCCCTGGCCAAGCAGTACGGCGCCAAGCTGCACGTGCTGCACCTGACCACGGCCAAGGAGCTGTCGCTCTTCACCGCCACCCCGGATCTGAAGGATCTCAAGGACAAGAACATCACCGCCGAGGTGTGCGTCCATCATCTGTTCTTCAACGAGGCGGACTACGACACCCTGGGCAGCCAGATCAAGTGCAACCCGGCGGTGAAGAGCGCCGCCGACCAGCACGCCCTGCTGGATGCGGTGCGCAACGACGTGCTCGACATCATCGCCACCGACCACGCCCCCCACACCTGGGAAGAGAAGCAGAACAGCTACTTCAAGGCGCCGTCCGGCGTGCCCCTGGTGCAGCACTCCCTGCAGGCACTGCTGGAGCTCTACCACAACGGCGTATTCTCACTGGAAACCATCGTCAAGAAGACCTCCCACGCGGTGGCCGAGCGCTTCCAGGTGCAGGATCGCGGCTACATCCGCGAGGGCTACTTCGCGGATCTGGTGCTGCTGGATCTCGGCAAGCCCTATGTGGTCAACGACAGCAACCTGCTCTACCTGTGCGGCTGGTCCCCCTTCAACGGCTACCGCTTCCAGAGCACCATCGAAATGACCCTGGTGAACGGCCAGATCGCCTGGCAGAACGGTCAGGTCACCGATCAGGTACTGGGCAAGCGACTGACCTTCAACCGCTGATCTCTGCTTGAGAGCGACGCCTGTCACTCACGCCAGACGGCCGCCCACCAGGGCGGCCGTTTTTCATGCAAGAGGGCGGCTAAGTGCTGACAAAATGCGCGACTGGTCGCACTTTGATCCGAAGTTGCTCGCAAAGCAGGCAAACGATCTCGGCGCGGGATTTCCCCTGTTGACAGGGTCGGGGCATCTCCATAAACTCCCTCCCCGTCAGCCGAGCTGACTCCGTCGGTGTGTAGCGCAGCCAGGTAGCGCATCTGCATGGGGTGTAGAGGGTCGGAGGTTCGAATCCTCTCACACCGACCAAATTCCCCGAGAAAGGCCTTGTCAGACGACAAGGCCTTTTCTTTT
>NZ_CBCPLW010000018.1:15000-95752 GCF_965119515.1 Aeromonas sp. Marseille-Q7275 | reverse complement strand
CAGAGACGGCCGACATCGCCCACCAGCTGACCGCATCCAGCCGCAGTCTGCAGCAGCTCTCCGGCGAGCTCGACAAACTGGTCGGCAACTTCCGGCTATGAGCCCCCACTTTTCCCCCCTCTCACTCAGGGAGCGCAGCCGCGCGCCCTGTTCTTCGACAACGGCAAGCCATGACGCAGCGGCGCCAACTCGACTCAGGAACCCGGCCGAAATACCGCATAATCAGAGGAGAACCAAGGAGAACGGAAATGGGCAAACTGATGATGGTAATGGTACTGGGGGCGCTGTTGTCGGCCTGCAGCAGCGGTCCGGTGCGAGTGCACGGCGCCGATGTCAGTGTGGATGACACCCGGATCCGGGTCTACGATGGCCAACATGATGGCTATTACGATGATGACTATCATGGCGGCCAGCGGGGTCGTTTCTGTCCCCCGGGACAGGCCAAGAAAGGGCGCTGCTAGCGCCTTTTTTTGTGGCTGCCATCTGCCTGCCGCAACCAGGCCTAATGCGGGGGACAGCCCCGAGTCACACGGGATCCCATGCTGGCATCGACCACCATCTCAACCAGAATGCACCTCTCCCCCTGTACCTTGAGCCCCACCATGGGCTGCGCCTTTGATGCCAAACCCGCTCAGGCCTGGCATATCAGCCATTCCATCATGCAGTGACGCCAGTGTGACGCGGCAATGAAACGGCAGCGCCAGCAAGGGCAGATCGCTGCAGAGCACGGTCCTCGCAACCCATGTTCTACCCCATACTTGAGGGAACACCGCATGTTCCCGGTTATGCCAGCGGCAAGTCATGACGCAACGCCACCAACTTCCCCCGATGCCCATGGGGAACGGCAGCATAATCAGGGGAAACCCCAGGAGGTTGTTATGGACAAGCGGATTCTGATGGTACTGCTTGGCGCCTTGCTCACCGCCTGCACCAGTGGCCCGGTACGGGTACACGGCGCAGATTTCAGCGTGGACGATGCCCATATCCGGGTCACTGACGGCTACTACCGCTATCATGGGGGCCATTACTATCGCTATTACGATGACCACCATCACCACGATGGCTATTACCGCCGCTATTACGATGACCGCTACCCTGGTCGCTATTACTACCGCTATGATGATCACCACCATCGCCAGGGCGGCTATCGCACCTTCTGCCCGCCAGGGCAGGCGAAAAAAGGGCGCTGCTAGTACCTTTTTTTGCGGTCGTACATCTGCTTGTCCGCCTGTTGCAACAACAGTTCCAGATCGGGCGGCAGCAGCGGATCATAGTGGGCAACGCCGGTGGAGCAAAGCAGTTGATAGGGCTTGCCCTGCTCCTGGTTGAAGGTCGCCAGCGCCTTCTCGAAACGGGCCAGCACCCGGGGCACCAGCTCCGCCCCTATGCCCGGCAGCAGCACCACGAACTCATCCCCGCCAAGCCGGGCGAAGATATCCGCATTGCGAAACACCCGGGAGAGCAGCAATGCCACCTGGCGCAGGGCATCATCCCCCACCTCGTGCCCCAGGGTGTCGTTGATCTCCTTGAAACGGTTGAGGTCGAGGAACAGCAGACTCGCCTCCCGTCCCTGCCGATGAGAGAGCTGCAGGCACTTCTGCCCCAGCATGATGAAGCCACGACGGTTGGTGATGCCGGTCAGCTCGTCCAGGATAGCCAGTTGAATGGCGGCCAGCTCATGCTCCACCATGCCCGCCAGATCCATCAACAAGGCCCGCTGACGCTCATCCAGCTGGCGCGGCCTGCGATCGATAAGGCAGAGGGTGCCCACCTTGTAGCCACCGGCGATGTGCAAAGGCGCTCCGGCATAGAAACGGATGTGGGGGGCCCCCAGCACCAGGGGATTGTCGGCGAAGCGTGGATCTCGGGTCGCGTCCTCCACCACGAAGATCTCCTCGCCGAGGATCGCATGACCACAGAAGGAGATATCCCGCGGCGTCTCCTGCGCATCCAGACCGCAGCGGGACTTGAACCACTGCCGCTCCTCATCCACCAGGGAGATGAGCGAGATGGGCACCTCGAACATGTTGCGCGCCATCCGGGTAATGCGATCGAAGCGCTCCTCCGCCGTGCTATCCAGGATGGCAAGACGGCGCAGGCCATCGAGTCGCTGTCGTTCTTGTTCGGGTATGGCAGGTGCTTGCATGGGAAGGGTCGGCGGTTGATGACAGAAACCTCAGCATAGCAAATGGCCTCGAACAAATCTCTTTCATCGTCCGGCAACAAAAAAGCCGCTCCTGAGAGCGGCTTTTCATCATGGCAAGGAAGAAGAGACTTACTTCTTCTTCTTGGCCTTGGCGTTCGGCAGGTCGGTGATGGAGCCTTCGAACACTTCGGCAGCCAGGCCCACGGACTCGTGCAGAGTCGGGTGAGCGTGGATGGTCAGCGCCAGATCTTCGGCGTCGGCACCCATCTCGATGGCCAGACCGATCTCGCCCAGCAGCTCACCACCGTTGGTACCGACGATGGCACCACCGATGACGCGGTTGCTGTCCTTGTCGAAGATCAGCTTGGTCATGCCGTCGGCGCAATCGGAGGCGATGGCACGGCCGGAAGCAGCCCAGGGGAAGGTAGCGACTTCGAAGTTCAGGCCCTGTTGCTTGGCTTCCTTCTCGGTCAGACCGACCCAGGCCATCTCTGGCTCTGTGTAGGCGATGGACGGGATCACTTTCGGGTCGAAGTAGTGCTTCTTGCCGGCGATGACTTCGGCCGCCACGTGGCCTTCGTGCACCCCCTTGTGAGCCAGCATCGGCTGACCGACGATGTCACCGATGGCGTGGATGTGCGGAACGTTGGTACGCAGCTGCTTGTCCACTTCGATGAAACCGCGCTCGTTGACGGCAACACCGGCTTTCTCGGCGTCCATCAGCTTGCCGTTCGGCACACGACCGACCGCGACCAGCACGTTGTCGTAGCGAACCGGCTCGGCCGGGGCGTGCTTGCCTTCGTAGGAGACGTACAGGCCGTCTTCACGGGCTTCAACTGCGGTGACCTTGGTCTCCAGCATGATGTTGAATTTCTTGGCAACGCGCTTGGTGTAGATCTTGACGATGTCTTTGTCGGCAGCCGGCACCAGCTGATCGGCAAATTCCACCACGTCGATCTCGGAGCCCAGGGAGGAGTAAACGGTCCCCATCTCCAGACCTATGATGCCGCCACCGATAACCAGCAGCTTGCCCGGTACTGTGGTCAGTTCCAGCGCATCGGTTGAATCCCAGACGCGGGGGTCATCGTGGGGGATGAAGGGCAGCTTCACCGGACGGGAACCGGCCGCGATGATGGCGTTGTCGAAGGTCACTGTGGTCTTGCCGTCGGCACCTTCCACTTCCAGGGTGTTCGGGCCGGTGAACTTGCCGAAGCCGTTCACAACCTGGACTTTACGCATCTTGGCCATGCCGGCCAGACCGCCGGTCAGCTGGTTGATGACCTTCTCTTTCCACAGACGCACCTTGTCGATGTCGGTCTGCGGGGCACCGAAGACGATGCCGTGCTCGGCCAGCGCCTTGGCTTCTTCGATCACTTTGGCAACGTGCAGCAGCGCCTTGGAGGGGATGCAGCCCACGTTCAGGCAGACGCCACCCAGGGTGGAGTAACGCTCGACGATAACGGTATCCAGACCCAGATCGGCAGCGCGGAAAGCAGCGGAATAACCGGCAGGGCCAGCACCCAGTACTACGACCTGGGTTTTGATCTCTTTACTCATCATGACCTCTTTGTCGTTCTATATCCCCGGACAGCACAGTCTTATGCCAAAGAAGGCGGCTGCAGCCGTGAAAAAAACGGGGCAAGTTTATAATTTTGTTAATGAAATGAGAAGTGAAAAGGGCGAGCTCTGTGCTCGCCCTCTCATTTACATTTACAGAACCAGTCGACGAATGTCGGACAGCACGCCACTCAGGGTGGTGATGAAGCGAGCCCCGTCGGCGCCGTCGATGACACGGTGGTCATAGCTCAGGGCCAGCGGCAGCATCAGGCGAGGCACGAACTCCTTGCCGTTCCACTTCGGCTTCATCTCAGACTTGGAGACGCCCAGGATGGCCACTTCCGGCGCGTTGACGATCGGGGTAAAGCTGGTACCACCGATGCCACCCAGGCTGGAGATGGTGAAGCAACCGCCCTGCATGTCGGCAGCGGTCAGCTTGCCGGCACGAGCCTTCTTGGAGATCTCGGCCAGATCGCGGGACAGCTCATGGATGCCCTTCTTGTTGACGTCGCGAACGACCGGCACAACCAGGCCACCCGGGGTGTCTACCGCCACACCGATGTGGATGTACTTCTTCATGATCAGCTTGCTGCCGTCTTCGGACAGGGCGCTGCAGAAGCGCGGGTGCGCTTCCAGAGCCTTGGCGGCCGCCTTCAGGATGAACACCAGCGGGGTGATCTTCACGTCCAGCTTCTGCTTCTCGGCCAGGATGTTCTGCTCTTTGCGGAACGCTTCCAGATCCGTGGTATCCGCTTCGTCGAACTGGGTGACGTGGGGGATCATGGCCCAGTTGCGGTGCAGGGCAGGACCGGAGATCTTCTGGATCCGGGTCAGTTCCAGCTCTTCAACCGGGCCGAACTTGCTGAAATCAACCTTGGGCCAGGCCACGACGCTCATGCCGTTGCCAGTGCCGGTACCGGCAGCCGGGGCGGACTCGGCGCGCTTGACCGCATCCTTCACGTAAGCCTGCACGTCTTCTTTGACGATGCGGCCCTTGCGACCGGAAGCCTTCACCTTGGCCAGGTTGACGCCGAATTCACGGGCCAGACGGCGAACCGCCGGGGAGGCGTGGACGTAGGCATCGTTGGCCACGAAATCGGAGGCAGCGGCAGCCGGGGCAGCAGCCTGAGCAACCGGGGCAGCGGCAGGGGCGGCGGCAACGGGGGCAGCAGCTTGCGCAACCGGGGCGGCGGCAGGAGCAGCACCAGCGACTTCGAACACCATGATCAGGGAACCGGTGGAGACCTTGTCACCCGCCTTCACCTTGATCTCCTTGACCACACCGGCGAACGGCGCGGGGACTTCCATGGAAGCCTTGTCACCTTCCACGGCGATCAGGGACTGGTCGGCTTCGACCTTGTCACCCACGGCCACCATGATCTCGGTGACTTCCACTTCGTCGCCGCCGATATCAGGTACGTTGACCTCTTTGGCAGCGGCGGCGGCCGGAGCAGCGGCCACGGGAGCGGCAGCCTGAACCGGCGCGGCAACGGCAGCAGGCGCGGCGCCAGCCACTTCGAAGACCATCACCAGGGAACCGGTGGAGACCTTGGCGCCGGCGGCAACCTTGATCTCGACCACGCGGCCCGCGAACGGCGCCGGCACTTCCATGGAGGCCTTGTCACCTTCCACGGCGATGATGGACTGGTCGGCTTCAACCATGTCGCCCACGGCGACCATGATCTCGGTCACTTCGACTTCGTCGTCACCAATGTCAGGTACGTGCACGTCTTTGGCAGCGGCAGCAACAGGGGCAGCCGGTGCGGCGGCAACCGGAGCGGCTGCCTGAGCCGGAGCGGCAGCAGCAGCGCCCTCCGCTTCGAAGATCATGATCTGGGAACCGGTGGCAACCTTGTCGCCCACCTTGATCAGGATCTCTTTGACGATACCCGCGGCCGGAGCCGGGACTTCCATGGAGGCCTTGTCACCTTCCACGGCGATCAGGGACTGGTCGAGCTCGACCTTGTCACCCACGGCGACCATGATCTCGGTCACTTCCACTTCATCGGCACCGATATCCGGCACCATAATCTGTTTGGACATTGTGCTTTATCCTCTTACGCGTACGTTTATCGCGTTAACCTTGGCAAGAGCAGGTTCCGGCTCGTTGTTGCCGTCCGGACCCTGTGTGTCCTCTTACCCTTATGTCGCATTAACCTGGGCAAGGCCCTGTCCGGCACGCAAGTCCGGACAGGGCGCTCAATCCTCTTACGCGTACAGCGGGTTAACCTTGTCGGCATCGATGCCGTACTTGGCGATGGCGTCGGCCACAACCTGCTTGTCTACTTCACCACGCTTGGCCAGTTCGGTCAGGGCGGCGACAACGACGTAGAACTCGTTCACTTCGAAGTGACGACGCAGGTTGGCACGGCTGTCGGAACGGCCATAACCATCGGTACCCAGTACACGGTAGTTCTCGGTCGGCACGAAGGCACGCACCTGCTCGGCGAAGGACTTCATGTAGTCGGTCGCGGCGATGGTGGCTTCGGAACCCAGTACGGAGGTGATGTAGGGCACACGGGCGGCCGCAGTCGGGTGCAGCATGTTCCAGCGATCGGCGTCCTGACCGTCACGAGCCAGCTCGTTGAAGGAGGTCACGCTGAACACGTCGGAACCCACGCCGTACTCGCTCGCCAGGATCTGGGCGGCGGTGCGGACGTGACCCAGGATGGAGCCACAACCCAGCAGCTGTACCTTGGCCTTGGTGCCGGCCACGGATTCCAGCTTGTAGATACCCTTGCGGATGCCTTCCTCGGCGCCTTCCGGCATGGCCGGCATGGCATAGTTCTCGTTGAGGGTGGTGATGTAGTAGAAGACGTTCTCCGGCTTCTCGCCGTACATGCGACGCAGGCCGTCCTGTACGATCACCGCCACTTCATAGGCGTAGGACGGGTCATAGGAGATGCAGTTCGGGATGGTGCCGGCCAGGATGTGGCTGTGGCCATCTTCGTGCTGCAGACCTTCACCGTTCAGGGTAGTACGACCGGAGGTCGCGCCCAGCAGGAAGCCACGGGCTTGCTGGTCACCGGCTGCCCACGCCATGTCGCCGATCCGCTGGAAGCCGAACATGGAGTAGTAGATGTAGAACGGGATCATCGGGCAGTCGTTGGTGCTGTAAGAGGTCGCAGCAGCCAGCCAGGAGGACATGGCGCCCAGCTCGTTGATGCCGTCTTGCAGAACCTGACCCTGCTTGTCTTCCTTGTAGTAGGAGACGATGTCGCGGTCTTGCGGGGTGTACTGCTGACCGTGCGGGCTGTAGATGCCGATCTGACGGAACAGGCCTTCCATACCGAAGGTACGGGCTTCGTCGGCCAGGATCGGCACGATGCGCTTGCCGATGGACTTGTCTTTCAGCAGCACGTTCAGGGAGCGCACGAACGCCATGGTGGTGGAGATCTCGCGCGCCTGCTCGCCCAGCAGCGGGCCGAAGGCATCCAGCGCCGGGATTTCCAGCTTGGTGGTGCTCTCGCGCAGACGGGTCGGTACATAGCCCTTCAGCGCGGCACGGCGGGCGTGCAGGTATTTGTGCTCTTCGGTACCCTCTTCGATCTTCAGGTACGGCAGGTTTTCCAGCTGCTCGTCGGTGACCGGCAGGCTGAAACGATCGCGCAGGTGACGCACGGAGCCCAGATCCATCTTCTTGACCTGGTGAGCGATGTTCTTGCCTTCGGCCGCTTCGCCCATGCCATAACCCTTGATGGTCTTGGCCAGGATGACGGTCGGCTTGCCCTTGGTCGCTGCGGCCTTGGAGAAGGCGGCGAACAGTTTGCGAGGATCGTGACCACCGCGGTTCAGGGCGAAGATCTCCTCGTCGGTCATGTCTTTGACCAGGGCGGCGGTTTCCGGGTAACGGTTGAAGAACTGCTCACGGACGTAGGCGCCGTCGCGGGACTTCATGGTCTGATAGTCGCCATCCACGGTTTCGTTCATCAGCTGGATCAGCTTGCCGGAAGTATCTTTCTTCAGCAGCTCATCCCACTTGCGACCCCAGATGACCTTGGTGACATCCCAGCCGGCGCCTGCGAACAGGCCTTCCAGCTCGTTGATGACCTTGCCGTTGCCGACAACAGGACCGTCCAGACGCTGCAGGTTGCAGTTGACCACGAACACCAGGTTGTCGAGCTTTTCACGCACGGCAACGGTCAGGGCGCCCTTGGCTTCCGGCTCGTCCATCTCGCCGTCACCCAGGAAGGCGTACACGGTCTGCTCGGAGCAATCCTTGATGCCACGGTCGGTCAGGTACTTCAGGAAGCGAGCCTGATAGATGGCGGCGATGGGGCCCAGACCCATGGATACGGTCGGGAACTGCCAGAAGTCCGGCATCAGTTTCGGGTGCGGGTAGGAAGGAATGCCCTTGCCATCCACTTCCTGACGGAAGTTGTCCAGCTGCTCTTCGGTCAGACGACCTTCGGCGAAGGCACGGGCGTAGATGCCCGGGGAGATGTGACCCTGGAAGTAGACCAGATCGCCACCGTCCTTCTCGCTGCGAGCGCGGAAGAAGTGGTTGTAGCAGACTTCATAGATGGTCGCGGAAGAGGCGAAGGAAGACATGTGACCGCCGAGGTCCAGGTCTTTCTTGGAGGCACGCAGCACTATCATCATGGCATTCCAGCGGATGATGGCGCGGATGCGACGTTCCATCTCCAGGTCGCCCGGGTAAGCCGGTTCGTCGCTGGCAGGAATGGTGTTGATGTAGTCGCGATTCGCCTTTTCAGCCACGTCCACACCGCTGATGCGGGCTTTCTCGGCCAGTTGTTCAAGGATGAACTGAGCGCGTTGCGGACCCTCTTCACGCAGCAGGGATTCCAGAGAGGCAAGCCACTCCAGCGTTTCTATCGGGTCCACATCGTTCTTCAGGATATCAGACATGGCTGGTTCCTATTGTTATTGCACGGCGGTTAAGATGCGCAAGAATTCGACAATAAAGCCTTGTGGGATTAGTTTTCCTGCTGACGGATCCGACGCATGGATCGCTGGATCCGGCTGTCTTCCCTCTGCATATCCAACAAGGTGTCCTCGATAAAGGCCAGGTGCTCATGACAAGCAGCCCTGGCCCGCTCCGGAGCCCCCGACAGGATAGCCTCGATCAGGCTCGCACGATGGCGACGGATCTTGGCTACCACTCCCGGACGGCGATTCAAAATCTCGTTATTTCGTAAAATGTTCTGTTCGAGCATGGGACCCATGGCCCGCAGCAGGTGCAGCAGCACCACGTTGTGGGACGCCTCCGCCACCGCCAGATAGAACTGGGTGACGGCGGTCGATTCGACCACCAGCGACCCCTGCTGACCCGCCTCTTCGATGGCGGACTGCGCCAGGCGGATCCGCTCGAAGTCGGCCTCAGTCCCCCGCAGCGCGGCATAGTAGGCACAGATGCCTTCCAGCGCGTGACGAAACTCCAGCAGGTCATACTGGGCTTCCGGGTGGGTACTGAGCAGTTCGAACAGGGGATCGGCGATCCCCTTGCTCAAGGCATTCTGCACATAGGTGCCGCCGCCCTGACGGCGATACAAGAGTCCCCTCGCTTCCAGGCGCTGGATGGCTTCGCGCAGGGAAGGCCGCGACACCTGAAACTGGATGGCAAGTTCCCGCTCGGGGGGCAGCTTCTGCCCCGGCTGCAAGCTGCCTTCCAGAATCATGCTTTCCAGCTCGGCGACGATGGCGTCGGCCAGCTTGGGCTGAGTTATCTTGATATAGGGCATGAGGCTACTTTGTTAAATTGGTATTACCAATTCTATGATTGGGGCGAAAATTAGCAGAGGGCTTGGAAAAAGTCCACCCAAAATATGATCTGCATCAAGAACGAAGCTTGCCACTTTAGGGGTAAAAAAGCGAAATCATGATATGGCTCATAGAAAATGGTCTGACCAATATTTATGAGCCTGCTCACAGATAACATTTGGCCAACAGCATGAAAAATGGCTCACCAAAAAGGCAAGCCATTGATTTTAAAAATACAAACTAATGTTTGGATTTTTTACTCAAAGTTGAGCATTCCACGATAGCGCAGCCATTCGAAACTGGTGCCGGGATCCGTCTTGCGACCCGGCGCTATGTCGCAATGGCCGACGATGCGTGCTGCCGTCACCTCGGGATACTGGCTGGATATGGCCCGACTGAGGCCTGCCAGCACCTCATACTGTGCATCGCTGTAAGGCAGCTCGTCGGTTCCTTCCAGCTCGATGCCGATGGAGAAGTCGTTGCACGCCTCCCGCCCCTCCCAGCTCGATACCCCCGCATGCCAGGCTCGTGCAGTGAACGGCACATACTGCACCAGTTCGCCATCGCGGCGGATCAGACAGTGGGCGGAGACCCGCAGCTGATGAATGCGGGCAAAGTAAGGGTGAGCGTCGGGATCCAGGCGACCGAGAAACAGATCGTCGATCCAGGGGCCACCAAATTCTCCCGGCGGCAGACTGATGCCGTGTATCACCAGCAGGGAGATGTCGTCCGGGCCGATCCGTTCATTGTGATGGGGCGAAGGCACCCTGCGGGCCTGTTCGCACCAGCCTGCGCGATCGATGGAAAAAATGGTTGCGGGTTCAGTCATCGTCTACTCGACTCAACAATGGGGAGAGGGACACCATGGACCTTGCCTGCCGCCGCAAGAAACCGGAAACAAGCCTCTGAATCCATGGGTAAAGCTGTGTTAGGCTGAGCCATCACTTGCAAGGCACTGGACCCCATATGCACCCGATGGCACGCCGTCTCTGGCTGCTGGCCTGGCTCTCACTGCTGGGTCTGCTCACCCTTTACTTCTACTCCAGCGCCAAACCCAGCGTGACCGCCAGCGGCGAGCTGCTGCTCAAGGCCGATGCCAGCGGTCACTATCGTCTGGAGGGTGCCATCAACGACCAGCCGGTGCAACTGCTGCTGGACACGGGAGCCACCCGGGTGACCATACCGAGCCAGGTGGCATCACGCCTCGGCCTCGTCGCCACCGGTCGCAGCCAAGTCAATACGGCGGCGGGTCAGATCCAGGTCGAGACAGGCCGGATCGAAAGCCTGGCGATGGGCCCACTGACCCTGTACGATTTGTCCGTCTTTATCAATCCGGCTGCCGACGGGGAGGAGATCCTGGTGGGCATGAATGCCCTAGGCAGGCTGGAATTACGTCAGAAAGACAGGCAGTTGCTTCTCAGACCCTTGCAGGAATAAGGCATGTTACAACAGGACATCAGCCGCGCCGTGCGCGCCGCACTACTCGAAGACTTGGGCGATGCCCTCACCGCACTGGATCAACCGGATGCCAGCGCCGATATCACCGCCCAGTTGATCCCGGCGGATCGCATCTCGACGGCGCGCGTCATCACTCGCGAGGCCGGCGTATTCTGCGGTCAGCCCTGGGTCGACGAGGTGTTTGCCCAGCTCGGTGGCGAGGTCAAGGTGGAGTGGAAGGTGCAGGATGGCGAGCGCCTCTCCCCCAATCAGGAGCTGTTCCGCCTCCATGGCCCGGCCCGGGTGCTGCTGACCGGCGAGCGCAATGCCCTGAACTTCGTGCAGACCCTCTCCGGGGTCGCCACCCTGACCGCCCGTTACGTGGCCGAGCTGGAAGGGACCGAGTGTCGCCTGCTCGATACCCGCAAGACCCTGCCCGGCCTGCGCAGTGCCCAGAAGTATGCCGTCACCTGCGGCGGCGGAAAAAACCACCGTATCGGTCTGTTTGATGCCTACCTCATCAAGGAGAACCATATCCTCGCCTGCGGCGGCATCCGGGAAGCCATTACCGAGGCGCGCCGCCTCAACCCGGGCAAACTGGTGGAAGTGGAGGTGGAGTCCCTGGCCGAGCTGGAGCAGGCGCTGAGCGCCCGGGCCGACATAGTGATGCTGGACAACTTCGACGTGCCCATGATGAAGGAAGCCGTTGCTGTGAACCAAGGCCGCGCCAAGCTGGAGGTCTCCGGCAACGTCACATTGGAGACGCTGGCCGACTATGCGGCCACCGGCGTCGACTTCATCTCGGTGGGAGCCCTGACCAAGCACGTACGGGCGCTGGACCTCTCGATGCGCTTTATCGAAAGCTGAGCGAGTAGAACGAGTCCACCCAGCCCCAAAATATTACAGGGCTCGAAACTTGCAAAAGGCGCCATAGGCGCCTTTTCTTTATGCAGGATCCCACGACATAAGGAGTGTGAAGATGGGCCCTCCCCAATCTTGAGAAGCGTCATTAGAGACCATTTAATCCTTGATTTTGCTATCATTTTCACTAAATGACAGAAAAGTGGTTAACAAGGGCCCTGCCTCTGTTGCCAACCCGAAGCGCTCGGATAAGATGCTGGTGTGTGGATAGATTTCCACCGGTACTTTTCAGGAACCATGGAAAAAAGGATATTTGACATGAAAAGACAGTCAGGGTTTACGCTAATCGAATTGATGATAGTCGTTGCGATCGTCGCCATTCTGGCCGCCATCGCCCTGCCGGCTTATCAGAACTACACCAAGAAAGCCCGTTTTACAGAGGTAGTTGCGGCAACTGGAGCTGCAAAAGCCGCTGTTGAAGTCTGCTACAGCAATCTGAATGATTTAGATGTCTGTGATCAAGGCATTAACGGCGTTCCAGCAAACCCATCAGGTGCCACTGGGTTACTCGCTTCGCTGGATACAACTGATGGGGTGATCACTGCTACCGCAGTTGGTGCATCGGGCTCGCCCGTTGATGGCCTTGAAGGGGAAAATTACATTCTCACTCCCACCCCCACAAACGGTAAGTTGATTTGGGCAAATGATGTTTCAGGCTCAGTCAGCACATGTCTTGCTGCTGGCATCTGCTAACGCATGACCTCTAGCCTCAATAGCGGCCTGGCCACCAGCCTGGCCGCTTCCTCCCTCCTCAGTGAGCCGGACTCACAGCGCTATCTGAGCCAGGCCAGGGCGCAGCGCAAGCCTTTTGTCACCTTCCTCATCGAGAACGACATACTCGACAGCAAGGCCCTCGCCGACTTTTGCGAACTGGAATATGGGGTACCTCTGCTGGATCTTGCCGCCTTCGATCTGGGCGAGATCCCGCAGAAGTACCTCAATCAGAAGCTTATCGAGAAACATCATGTGCTGCCCATCTACACTCAGGGCCACACCCTCTATATCGCCATGTCGGACCCGACCAATGTGTCGGCACTGGAGGATTTCGGCTTCAGCTTCGGCCTGCACACCGAGGCCTTACTGGTCGAAGAGGGCAAGCTGACCGCCGCCATCGGCAAGCTGATGGAGAGCGAGCAGGATACCCTGGGCATGGATCACATCGACGAGGCCGAGATCTCCGAGCTCGAGGTCTCCGATGAGAGTTCCCGTCTCGACGACAGCGTCAACACCGCCGACGACGATGCCCCCATCGTCAAATACATTCACAAGATCATGATGGACGCCATCAAGCGTGGCGCATCCGACCTGCATTTCGAACCCTATGAGACCAAGTACAGGATCCGCTTCCGGATCGACGGCATACTGCACGAAATCGCCACCCCGCCGGTCAATCTGGCGAACCGTTTCGCGGCCCGTCTCAAGGTGATGGCGAGGCTCGATATCGCCGAGCGGCGCCTGCCCCAGGATGGGCGGATCAAGCTGAAGATTTCCCGTAACAGATCCATGGACATGCGGGTCAACACCCTCCCCACCATGTGGGGAGAAAAGGTCGTCATTCGCCTGCTGGACTCGTCAGCATCTCGCCTCAATCTCGATCAACTCGGCTTCGACGACCGCCAGAAGGCGCAATATCTGCATGCCCTCTCCAAGCCACAGGGCATGATACTGGTCACGGGCCCCACGGGCTCGGGCAAGACGGTGTCGCTCTATACCGGTCTCAACATCCTCAATACCAACGAGGTCAACATCTCCACCGCCGAGGATCCGGTGGAGATCAACCTGCCCGGCGTCAACCAGGTGCAGATCAATCCCAAGGCGGGGCTCACCTTCGCCAGCGCCCTGCGCTCCTTCCTGCGCCAGGATCCCGACATCGTCATGGTGGGGGAGATCCGGGACCTGGAAACCGCCGAGATTGCCATCAAGGCGGCCCAGACAGGTCACCTGGTATTGTCGACCCTGCACACCAACTCGGCGGCCGAGACCCTGACCCGGATGATGAACATGGGGGTACCCGCCTTCAACATCGCCTCCTCGGTGACCCTGATCATGGCCCAGCGCCTCGCCCGCAAGCTGTGCGATCACTGCAAGGTGCCCGAGGCAGTGCCGGAAGCCGAATTGTTGGAGCTGGGCTTTACCCAGCAGCAGCTGGCCGCCGGTTTGCGCCTGTTCAAACCGGTCGGTTGCAAGGAGTGTTCGGGAGGATACAGAGGGCGGGTCGGCATCTATGAAATCATGCTGATGTCGGACAACATCGCCAAACTGATCATGCAGGGGGCGAACTCGCTGCAAATCGCCGCCATCGCCCAGAAAGAGGGCATGCGAACCCTGCGCATCTCCGGCCTGGAGAAGGCCCGTCTGGGGGTCACCAGCCTGGCCGAGATCAACAGGATCACGACCAACTGAATACGTAGGGTTAGAGTCACTAAGCCGGGTGAGGCCGATACAGTCACCCCGATGATGTTCTTCAAGCCAAGATGAACCGGACGGGCAGTACCTCATCCGGCCACCGTCGCCCAATTGCAGGATGCAGTGATGGCAACATTAGCGCAAAAACGTAACACACCCAAAAAGGTCTTCTCCTTCCGCTGGCATGGATTCAACCGCAAGGGGCAGAAGGTTTCCGGTGAGTTCCAGGCCGACAACATCAACACCGTCAAGGCGGAGCTGCGCAAACAGGGCGTCAATGTCACCAAGGTCAGCAAGCAGGGCCAGGGACTGTTTTCCAAAGGTGGTGCCCGGATCAAGCCGATGGACATCGCCGTCATCTCACGCCAGATCACCACCATGCTCTCCGCCGGTGTGCCACTGGTACAGAGCCTGCAGATCATCGCCCGCGGTCATGAGAAGGCGGCGGTACGCGAACTCATCGGTCAGATCGCCACCGATGTGGAAACCGGCACCCCACTGTCGGAGGCGCTGCGCCGCCACCCACGCCACTTCGATGCCCTCTACTGCGATCTGGTGGACGCTGGGGAGCAGTCCGGTGCGCTGGAAACCATCTACGACCGAATTGCCACATACCGTGAGAAGAGTGAGGCGCTCAAGTCCAAGATCAAGAAGGCCATGTTCTATCCCGCCATGGTCATCCTGGTCGCCATCGTCGTGACCTCCATACTGCTGCTGTTCGTCATTCCCCAGTTCGAGGAGATCTTCAAGAGCTTCGGGGCCGAGCTGCCAGTCTTCACCCGATTCGTCATTGGCATCTCCCGCTTCATGCAGGATTGGTGGTATATCATCTTTGGCGGCATAGCCCTCGCCATCTTCCTCTACGTGCGCGCCTGGCGAAAATCCCAGAAGGTACGGGACAGCACCGACAGATTCATCCTCACTATTCCGGTCGTGGGCAACATACTGCACAAGGCGGCCATGGCCCGCTTCGCCCGCACCCTCTCCACCACCTTCTCCGCCGGGATTCCCCTGGTGGATGCCCTGGTCTCCGCTGCCGGCGCCTCTGGCAACTATGTCTATCGCACGGCCATCCTGGCCATTCGCAACGAGGTGGTGGCCGGCATGCAGATCAACGTCGCCATGCGCACCGTGGATCTTTTCCCCGATATGGTGATCCAGATGGTGATGATAGGTGAAGAGTCCGGCGCCATCGATGACATGCTCTCCAAGGTTGCCGCCATCTTCGAGCAGGAGGTGGACGACATGGTCGATGGTCTCACCAGCCTGCTCGAGCCCATCATCATGGTGGTGCTCGGGGTGCTGGTCGGTGGCATGGTCGTCGCCATGTACCTCCCCATCTTCAAGCTGGGCTCTGTGATACACTGAGCCCCTTCGGCAGAGTGGCCAGCGGGCATGGCTCGTTCTGGTCCTCTGCCATCCTGATTCTCAACGCAAGCGGTTGATTTATGGTGCCTCTGATCGAACTGGCCCAGGGCCTGCCCTGGCTCTATCTCTCCCTGGTTTTTCTCTTCTCCCTGATGGTTGGCAGCTTTCTGAACGTGGTGATCCATCGCCTGCCCATCATGCTGGAGCGGGAGTGGCAGGCCGAATACAGTGACTACTTCGGCAGCGAAGTGGCCGCCTCCCCCGCCGAACCCTACAACCTGATGGTGCCACGCTCACGCTGCCCGCACTGCGATCACCCCATAGGCGCGCTGGAGAACATCCCTCTGCTGAGCTGGCTCTGGCTCAAGGGCCGCTGCCGACAATGCAAGGCGCCCATCTCGGCTCGCTATCCCCTGGTCGAACTGCTGACCGCCCTGTTGTCGGTCGCCGTCGCGGCGACCCTGACTCCGGGATGGGGCACCCTGGCCGCGCTCTTGCTGACCTGGGTACTGGTGGCTCTCACCTTCATCGATCTGGACAAGATGCTGCTGCCGGATCAGCTCACCCTGCCGCTGCTGTGGGGCGGTCTGCTGTTCAATCTGGCGGGCGGCTTTGTGCCGCTGGCCGATGCGGTGATCGGTGCCATGGCGGGCTATCTGGTGCTCTGGAGCCTCTACTGGGCGTTCAAGCTGCTGACCGGCAAGGAGGGGATGGGCCATGGCGACTTCAAGCTGCTGGCTGCGCTCGGTGCCTGGCTGGGCTGGCAGGCACTGCCCATAGTGTTGCTGCTCTCGTCCCTGGTCGGCGCCATCATCGGCATAGGGCTCATTCTGCTGCGCAACCACCATCAGGGCAAACCCATCCCCTTTGGCCCCTACCTCGCCATTGCGGGCTGGATAGCGCTGCTGTGGGGGGATAACATCACCCGCTGGTATCTGGGCATCGTTCTCTAGCAAGGGGATCACAAATCTATGTATGTGGTAGCCATCACCGGCGGTATAGGCAGCGGCAAGACGACCGTCGCCAACCAGTTTGCGGCCCTGGGGATAGAGGTCGTCGATGCCGACCTGATTGCCCGCGACGTGGTGGCACCCGGCACCCCGGCCCTGGCCGCCATCACCAGCCACTTCGGCCCAGAGATGCTGACCGGGCAGGGACAGCTGGACAGGCGAGCCCTGCGCGAGCGGATCTTCAGCGATCCGGCGGCCAAGTCCTGGCTCAACGCCCTGCTCCATCCGATCATTCGCAGCGAGATGCTGCGCCAGTGCGCGGCAGTCAGCTCCCCCTACTGCCTGCTGGTGGTGCCCTTGCTGGTGGAAAACCGGCTCACCGAGCTGGCCGATAGGGTGCTGGTCATCGACGTGGATGAGGCGACCCAGATCGAGCGAACCTGTCGCCGGGACGGGGTCAGCCGGGAGCAGGCCCAGGCCATACTGGCATCCCAGGCGAGCCGCAGCGAGCGTCTGGCGATGGCCGATGACGTACTGGACAACCAGAGTGGCACGACTGAGACCATACGGGAGCGAATTTTAGCGCTGCACGAGACATATCTGGCATTTGCCTCTCAACAAGCCCCCCAAGTGTGAGTACACTAGGCCGGTTTATGGCTGGCCAGGATTAGGCATGATTTACGATTTTCCCCTCAACGAAAAAAGCCGGACCTATCTTCGTCTGGAGTCCCTGTTTTCCCAGATCCGCGACAATCTGGAGAGTGACCAGTCCTGGGCACACATCGCCTTCTTCAAGGGGTTGTTCGATTTGCAGGAGTTGCTGGAGCGCGGTGATCTGCGCGCCGATCTGATCAAGGATCTGGAGCGGCTCGGCCAGCGTCTGAGCCATTGGGCCAGCCTGCCGGACGTTGACCTCGAGCAGATCCAGCGGATGCAGCAGGAGAGCACCCAGCTTTCCCGCAACCTGCTCAACTCCCCTCGCCCCGGCGCCCGTCTGAAAGAGGATCGTCTGCTCGGCTCCATCCGCCAGCGCTTCTCCATTCCCGGTGGCCTGTGCGCCTTCGACGTGCCACAACTGCACCACTGGCTGGTGACGCCGGCGGTGGCTCGTCATCAACAGATGCAGCAATGGCTCAGCGACATCAATCTGCTGATGAACGCCATCTCCCTGCTGCTGCGGTTGTGGCGTGAGTCTGGTCACTTCAGCGATCAGGTTGCCACCAACGGCTTCTTCCAGGATACCGCCGAGGGGGCCGAACTGATCCGTATCCGTCTGACCGGACCCCAGCCCTGCTACCCGACCCTGAGCGGCCACAAGAACCGCTTCGCCCTGCGTTTTCTGCCCACCGCAGAACAGCCGATTGGCGATGTGCCTTTCCAGCTCGCCTGCTGCTAAGGAGGCATCCAGATGGTCACCAAGGTCAAGTGCCCGACTTGTCAGAGCGAAGTGGAATGGGGTCCCCAGAGCCCGTTTCGTCCCTTCTGCAGCAAGCGCTGCCAGCTGATCGATCTCGGCGAATGGGCCGATGAAGAGAAGCGGATCCCGGGGGAGATCAATCCGGATCTGCTGCCGGATCCGGAAGAGGGCGACCAGTGGCTATAGGCCCTGGCGGATTCGCCTCTGCAAAATGAAAAAGGGCCGATTGGCCCTTTTTCATTGTCTCTTGCCATCGGCTCACGCCAACGCGGCCTGCAGCCGCGCCACTATGGGACCATTGGCATCGGGAAAGTGGTAGTTGTGCAGCTCGGCCAGCGGCACCCAGCGACACTCCTGCCCTTCCTTGCCAAAGGGTTCGCCCAGGAAGCGGGTTACCTTCCAGATATCCAGCAGCACCTGCTTGTCCGGGTAGTCGTGGTGCAGCTCCATGAAGGGGGCGCAATCCTGCACCCGGATGCCTATCTCCTCCCACAGCTCCCTGTCGAGCGCGGTGAGCAGGTCTTCCCCCGACTCCACCTTGCCCCCGGGAAACTCCCAGCGATCCCCCTGATGGCGATCGGAGGAGCGCTTGGCGATGAAGATATCGCCCCGTTCATTCTCGATGACACCGACCGCCACCCAGATCCGCTTTTTCTGTTCCATCTTGTTACCTTTGCATTCTCTGCCTGATCGGGTCGCTCTATGACCCCAACCCCCGGTTGGGTGAGCTGCCGATGATGCCTGACATCCGATTTTGCGTCGCCATGCGACAAAAACAAGGCGGGCACCGGGCCCGCCTTGTCATGGCATTAGGTCACTCAGGTCAACTGACCGTGACAATGCTTGTACTTCTTGCCGGATCCGCAGGGGCAGGGATCGTTGCGACCGACCTTCTGCTCGTCGCGCACGAAGGTCACCGGCGCCGCGTCGGCCTGGGTCTCCTCGTCGGCCAGCTGGTTCTCGGCGGCGGCATGGGTATAGGTACGGGGAGCCGCTTCCGCCTGCTGGCGCTGCTGCTCTTCCATCGCCTCCACGTCGCGCTCCTGGACCTGTACCCGGCTCAGGATGCTGACCACGTCGCGCTTGAGGGTTTCCAGCATCTGGGTGAACAGATCGAAGGACTCGCGCTTGTACTCCTGCTTGGGGTTCTTCTGGGCGTAGCCGCGCAGGTGGATGCCCTGACGCAGGTGATCCATGGCCGCCAGATGCTCCTTCCACAGGCCATCCAGGGTCTGCAGCATCACCGCCTTCTCGAAGTTACGCAATACGTCCTTGCCGACCAGCTCTTCCTTGTGGGCGTAGAGCTTGGTGGCTTCTTCCAGGATGCGCTCGCGCAGCTTCTCTTCATACAGCTTGTCGTCTTCCGCCAGCCACTGCTGCAGCGGCAGGTCCAGCGCGAAATCAGACTTCAGGCGCGCTTCCAGACCAGGCACGTCCCACATCTCTTCCAGGGACTGGGGCGGAATGTACTCGTCGATCACGCTGCCATAGACATCGTCACGGATGACATGGATGGTGTCGGAGATGTCGTTGGTGTCCAGCAGTTCGTTGCGCTGTTCGTAGACCACCTTGCGCTGGTCGTTCGCCACATCATCGAATTCGAGCAGGTTTTTACGGATGTCGAAGTTGCGACCCTCCACCTTGCGCTGGGCGTTCTCGATGGCCTTGGTCACCCAGGGGTGTTCGATGGCCTCGCCCTCTTCCATGCCCAGCTTCTTCATCATGCCGGTCACGCGATCGGAGGCGAAGATCCGCATCAGGGTATCTTCCATGGAGAGGTAGAAACGGGAGGAACCCGGGTCCCCCTGACGACCGGAACGGCCGCGCAGCTGGTTGTCGATACGGCGGGATTCGTGACGTTCGGTGCCGATGATGTGCAGGCCACCGGCGGCCAGTACGGCGTCATGACGCACCTGCCAGGCCGCTTTCAGCTCGGCAATCTGTTCGCTGGTCGGGTTTTCCAGCGCGGCGATCTCGGCCTGCCAGTTGCCCCCCAGCACTATGTCGGTACCACGACCGGCCATGTTGGTGGCTATGGTAACTGCGCCGGTCTGACCGGCCTGGGCGACGATTTCCGCTTCCATGGCGTGGAACTTGGCGTTCAGCACCTTGTGCGGGATATTCTCCTTGGTCAGGATGCCGGACAGCAGCTCGGAGTTCTCGATAGAGACGGTACCGACCAGCACCGGCTGACCACGCTCGACGCAGCCGCGGATGTCTTCGACGATGGCGGCATACTTTTCCTGGGCGGTCAGATAGACCAGATCGCCCATGTCCTTGCGCACCATCGGCTTGTTGGTCGGGATAACGACGGTATCCAGGCCATAGATCTGCTGGAATTCAAAGGCTTCGGTATCCGCAGTCCCGGTCATGCCCGCCAGCTTGTCATACAGACGGAAGTAGTTCTGGAAGGTGATGGAGGCCAGGGTCTGGTTCTCGTTCTGGATCTTGACCCCTTCCTTCGCCTCGACCGCCTGATGCAGGCCGTCGGACCAGCGACGACCCGGCATGGTACGGCCGGTGTGCTCGTCGACGATGACGATCTCGTCCTTCTGGACTATGTAGTCGACGTTGCGTTCAAACAGGGTATGGGCACGCAGACCGGCGTTGACGTGGTGCAGCAGGCTGATGTTGGTGGCGGAGAACAGGGAGTCCTCTTCCGCCAGCAGCCCCTCTTTCTTGAGCAGCTCCTCCACGAAGATCTGGCCGTTTTCGGTCAGCAGCGCCTGCCGGTTCTTCTCGTCCACGGTGTAGTGGCCGTCGCCGGTATACTCTTCCGAGTCTTCCTTGTCCTGCTTGACCAGCAGCGGGATCAGCTTGTTGATCTGGGTGTACATGGCGGAGCTGTCTTCCGCCGGACCCGAGATGATGAGCGGAGTACGGGCTTCATCGATGAGCACCGAATCCACCTCATCCACCAGCGCGTAGTTGAGCGGACGCTGCACGCGCTGCTCGGGCGAGAACGCCATGTTGTCGCGCAGGTAATCGAAACCGAATTCGTTGTTGGTACCGTAAGTGATGTCGGCGGCGTAGGCGTCGCGCTTCTGGGACGCGTCCATGCCGGGCACGTTGCAGTCGACCGTCATGCCGAGGAAGGTGAACAGCGGACGGTTCGCCTCCGCATCACGCTTGGCCAGATAGTCGTTCACCGTCACCACGTGCACACCGCGACCGGTCAGCGCGTTCAGATAGGCAGGCAGAGTCGCGGTGAGAGTCTTGCCTTCACCCGTCTTCATCTCGGCGATGCGGTTGGAGTTCAGCACCATGCCGCCGATCAGCTGCACGTCGAAGTGACGCATGCCGAACACCCGGCGGGACGCCTCGCGCACCGTGGCGAACGCTTCCGGCAACAGCTGCTCCAGGGTCTCACCCTGCTCCAGGCGCTGACGGTACTCGGCGGTCTTCGCCTGCAGCTCGCCATCGGACAAGGCCTCGAACTGAGGCTCCATCGCATTGATCTGTTTAACAATTTTGCGCAAAGCCTTGAGCGTTCTGTCGTTCCGGCTGCCGATAATCTTGGTGAGCAGTGTGCTAATCATGTGTACCAACTGTTTTGGTTATATAAGCGTTCCGTCACTGGAACCTGAAGAAAAAACCTAACCCCGTCTGGCATTCAGAAAGCGCGCGGGGTTGACCTGACGACCATCTTTCAACACTTCGTAATGCAGATGGACCCCGGTCGCACGACCGGTACGCCCCATCAAGGCAATCTTCTGGCCCTCATCGACCAGGGTGCCCACATCCACCAACAACTTGGAGTTGTGGGCATAACGGGTCACCAGACCATTGCCATGGTCTATCTCCACCATGTTGCCAAATTCCGGGTGGCGGCCTGCCCAGCTGATGATCCCCTTGCCTGTCGCCAGGATGGGAGTGCCGGGCTTGCCACGAAAATCCACACCCTTGTGCATCTTGGCGCGACCGTTGAACGGGTCTACCCGTCCACCAAACCCGGAGGAGATCCAGACTCGCTCCTGCTTCACCGGTGAACCCGAGATGAAACCGGCATCGGTGATATGGTGATTCATGATGAAAGATTCAAGTACCGACAGCTGTTCTTCACGGCTGCTGAGCTGCTGGCTGAGGTGTTTCATGGAGGCTTGCAGCTCGCCCAGGCTCACTTCCAGCTCTTCGTCATAGGAAGGGCCACCCATGGGGGGCAGCTCCTTGAAATTGAATTCGTCGGGATCGAGGTCTGCCTTCTCGGTCAGACGCTCGCCGAGCGCATTGAGGCGGCCGAGCTGCCCCTGCATGGTGCCCACCTGGGCGGCCAGCATGGCAAGCTGTTCACGGGCTTCATCTGCCCCTTGCGTGGATTTTTGCTGTTCGGCCATGGCCAGCGCGACTTCCAGCGCCTCCATTTTCTGGTGCCAGCTCTGCCAGAGCCAACCACCACTCAGTGCCAATACAGTGAAGAGGATACCGCCGACCCAGGCCAGACGTTGTTTGGGTAAGTGCAACTTGCGGCGCTGCTTACCGTTGAGGATCAGGGTAATGCTCATAGAAATCTGTCTTCTCGGTCAGGTGAGGCCAGGAGCCAGCACGGGCAATAAAACCGGGAGATAATCGGTATTAAAGGATGGAATAAACAAATGACAGGACGTCGGTGCGGAGAGATGACCGACGTCCTGTTGCACAGCTATCAGGCCAGAACCAGACCGTTATCGTAGTAAGCGATGGGCGCTTTGTCGCCCTCCGCCTCGAAGGTCACCAGTTCCCAGGCCTCCTGCTTGGCCAGCAAGGCACGCAGCAGTTTGTTGTTCAGGGCATGGCCCGTCTTGTAGGCACGGAATTCACCTATGATGCTGCGGTTGCACATATAGAGGTCACCGATGGCATCCAGCATCTTGTGCTTGACGAACTCGTCCTCGTAACGCAGGCCATCTTCGTTCAGCACCCGATAGTCATCCAGTACCACGGCGTTTTCCAGGCTTCCGCCCAGGGCTAGGTTCTGGGAACGCAGGTACTCGATGTCGCGCATGAAGCCGAAGGTACGGGCACGGCTGATCTCTTTCACGAAAGAGGCACCGGAGAAGTCCAGCACGCAACGCTGGTTGCGGCCTTCAAATACCGGATGCTGGAAATCGATCTCGAGATCCATCTTGAAGCCGTTGCGATAGGGGTGGAATTCCGCCCACTTGTCGCCGTCTTCAACCCGCACGCTCTGCTTGATCCGCACGAACTGCTTGGGCGCATTCTGCTCACGTATACCCACTTCTTGCAGCAGGTAGATGAACGGGTGCGCACTGCCATCCATCACCGGGATCTCGGGGGCGTCGACCTCGACATAGAGGTTGTCGATCCCCATCCCGGCCAGGGCGGCAGAGAGGTGTTCGATGGTTGACACGCGGACACCGGCTTCGTTTACCAGAGCGGTACAAAGCACGGTATCACGCACCTGATCGGCGTTGGCTGGCAGCGCGACCACAGGATTCAGATCGGTACGCAAGTAAACGATCCCTGTGTTAACAGGCGCCGGACGGAACGTCATTGTGACTTTCCGGCCCGAATGCAGGCCCACACCGGTGGCCTGGACACTCGTTTTCAAGGTTCTTTGTCTAATCATGGGCGTATCCGCTTAACAGCTCAAATTCCTGACCAGATGGTCGTTGCCGGGCCATCTTAGCACAATCCTTAAGCAACAAACAAACCAGGGCCATACGAGGCTTAGTCAGCTTGCTTGCGCAGGAACGCAGGAATATCGAGATAATCCGGTTCGCGACGAGCCTGCGGCTCGGCGTTCACCACCTTGGCCGGGGCCTCTTCCATCACGCGAGACTGCAGGGCTTCGCTGATCAGGGGCTGACGGGCCGGACGCTCTTGTACCATATTATTTTTTACGAGCGTGATGTCGGGCTTGCGCTCGGCACCGATACCGGTGGCCACCACGGTCACACGCAGTTCGTCGTGCATTTCCGGGTCGATTACGGTACCCACCACCACGGTGGCGTTCTCGGAGGCGAAGGCCTTGACCGCGTTACCCACGGTTTCGAACTCTTCGATGGTCATGTCCATGCCGGCGGTGATGTTGACCAGGATGCCACGGGCACCGGCCAGATCCACGTCTTCCAGCAGCGGGCTGGAGATGGCCTTCTCGGCCGCTTCTTCGGCACGGTCATCACCGGAGGCGGAGCCGGTACCCATCATGGCGGTACCCATCTCACGCATCACGGTACGCACGTCCGCGAAGTCGACGTTGATCAGGCCCGGACGGGTGATCAGCTCGGCAATGCCCTGTACCGCACCCAGCAGTACATCGTTGGCCGCCTTGAAGGCGTCCAGCAGGGAGATGCCGCGACCCAGCACCTTCAGCAACTTGTCGTTGGGGATGGTGATCAGGGAGTCGACGTTCTTGGACAGCTCCTCGATACCGTGGGCGGCGAAGCCCATCCGCTTCTTCCCTTCGAAGGAGAACGGCTTGGTCACGACGGCGACGGTCAAGATACCCATCTCCCGGGCCACTTCGGCCACGATAGGTGCGGCACCCGTACCTGTACCACCGCCCATGCCGGCGGCGATGAACACCATGTCTGAACCGGTCAGCAGCTCACGCAGCGCTTCCCTGTCTTCCATGGCGGCATCACGGCCCACTTCCGGATTGGCTCCGGCCCCCAGACCCTTGGTGATGCCACCGCCGATCTGCAGAGTCGTGTTGGCACTGGAGTTGCGCAGTGCCTGGGCGTCGGTGTTGACGGTAATGAACTCAACACCCTCGATGTTTTGACGAACCATGTGCTCGACTGCGTTGCCGCCGCCGCCACCCACACCTATCACCTTGATGACGGCTTCGTCAGTGTGGCTATCCATAAATTCAAACATGTTGTCTCTCCGCTTTATTTGCCTGACTCAGCAAAATCTTTAGAACTCGCCACGCAACCAGTTGCTGACCCGTTTGACCAGCCCACCTACGCTTGCCTTGGCGGCATATTCCTTGCTACTGCCGGTGGATTGATTGGTACGGCCGTACTGCAGCAGCCCGACCGCGGTCGAGTACACAGGTGCCTGCACGTAATCGCTCAATCCCCGAATGTTCATGGGTTCGCCCACCCGGACCTGGCTCTGGAAGATCTGCTCTGCGCACTCCACAATGCCTTCGATCTGGGCCGCGCCACCGGTCAATACCACACCGGCCGCCAGCTGATGCTTGACCCCCTGTGCCTTCAATTCGCTCTGCACCCGTACCAGCTCGTCATTCACCATGGAGAGCAATTCCGTGTAACGGGGTTCAATCACTTCAGCCAGTGTCTGCCGTTGCAGGCTGCGCGCCGGGCGACCGCCGACACTGGGGACTTCAATATTGTCTTCCTTGCTGACCAGGCGGCCGAGGGCGCAACCGTAGCGCACCTTGATCGCTTCGGCGTCCAGCGGCGGGGTGCCGAAGGCGTAGGCGATGTCGCTGGTCACTGTGCTGCCGGCGTAGGGGATCACCTTGGTGTGGCGCAGGGCACCGCCGGTAAACAGCGACATGTCCATGGTACCGCCACCAATGTCCACCACGCAGACACCCAGCTCCTTCTCGTCTTCGGTCAGCACCGCATAGCTGGAAGCCAGGGCCGAAAAGATCAGCTGATCCACCCGCAGACCGACCTTCTCCACACATTTCTCGATGTTGCGAGCCATGTCGTTGTGGCAGGTGATCAGGTGCACCTTGGCCGCCATCCGCACACCGGAGAGACCGACCGGATTCTTGATCCCTTCCTGATAGTCGATGGCAAACTCCTGGGGCAGCACGTGCAGCACCCGCAGTTCGTCCGACAGTCGCACCGACTTGGCGGTGTGGATGACGTTGTCCACGTCCTCCTGGGTCACCTCTTCATCGGAGATGGGCACCATGCCGGTCTCGTTGCGGCAATCGATGTGCTTGCCGGACAGCCCCAGATAGACGGAGCTTATCTGGCAGTCAGCCATCATCTCGGCCTCTTCCACCGCGCGGCGCAGGGACTTGACCACGGAGTCGAGGTCATTGACCCCGCCCTTCTCCATCCCGCGAGAAGCGTGGCTGCCCATGCCGATGACATTGAGTTCGCCATCGGGCAATACTTCGCCAACCAGTACCGCCACCTTGGTCGTGCCGATATCCAGTCCGACAATCAAATTTCTATCTGCGGTGTTGGTCATTCACTTTCTCTTCGCTTTTCTTCCAGCCAACTGCCATCCCGGTGTCGTATCGAAGATCCACGTAAGCGACCCGCTCACGGGGTTCGATGACCGGAAAGGCATCGATAAACCGCTGCAGGCGAAGCGCGATATCCGAGCGCCCCACGAACAGCTGAATGTTGCCATCCAGGGTCAGTTCCCAGGCATGGCGGGGGGTCAGATTCACCCCCAACAACTTGTATCCCTTGGCCGCCAGCAGCGTCTCGTACTGATGGCTGGCTTCCAGCACCTTGGCGGCCTGATCATCGGGCCCGGACAACTGCATCAGGGGTTTCTTCACCCTGTCCGGCGCACTGAACACCTCACCCTTGGTGTTGACGAAGCGGTTGCCGTTCCAGCGTGCCGCCACTGCCTGTTCGGTGAGGTAGACCTTGATCTTGTTCGGCCACTTCTTGCGTACCGAGACCTGGGCCACCCAGGGCAGGGCGTTCAACCGCCCCTGCAATTCGTTCACGTCCAGCTCGAAGAAGTTGCGCAACTCGGCGCCATCCAGCACGGCGGCGCGCAACTCATCGGCTTTCAAATATTCGTGTTGCCCCTGCAGCAACAGCTCGCTCATGGGCAACCGACTGGCATCTGTCAGCCAGTCTTTAACATCCAGCGCAGTCTGGTAGAGCCCCCACATGACCAGGATGAAAAATGCCACCCCGGCGATGAAGCCCCCCTTGGTGCGCCCTTGTGCCCTTGCCTCCACCCGATCTATCCCCGTATAACGCGCCATGCCGGCCACTTGCAGACCGGTTCGCCATTATATAGGCCTCGGCTTGGCGGTCAAAATACTCATTGGGCCCTCAGGCACCGGATTTCATGCTATCCACACTCAATTTCATCTCACCGAGACGGCGGGCCAGTGCCCCGACGTTACCGGCGCCCTGAGTCAGCACCAGATCCCCCTCGCCGATCAGGTCGGCCAGCACGGCCGGCACATCGTCAGGGGTTGCGACAAAGATGGGTTCCAGGGTGCCACGAGAGCGGATGGAGCGGCACAGGGCACGGCCATCGGCACCGGGAATGGGCTCTTCACCGGCGGCATACACCTCCAGCATCACCAGCACATCCACCTTGGAGAGCACGTCGGCGAAATCTTCGTAGAGATCCCGGGTCCGGCTGTAACGGTGCGGCTGGAACACCATGACCAAGCGTTTCTCGGGCCAGCCGGCGCGGGCGGCATTGATGGTCACCTTGACCTCGCTCGGGTGGTGACCGTAGTCATCCACCAGCATGGCCTTGCCACGGCCGGTCTCGAACTCGCCATATTGCTGGAAGCGGCGACCCACCCCTTCAAACTTGGCGAGCGCCTGGATGATGGCCTCGTCGCCAATGCCGTCTTCGGTCGCGACCGCGATGGCGGCGGCGGCGTTGAGCGCATTGTGGATGCCCGGCAGATTCAGGGTGACGGTCAGCTCGCCGGCATCCTTGCGACGGACCCGGAAGCGGCTGCGGTTGCTGGTCTGCACGAAGTCCAGCACCTGCACGTCGGCATCCTCGGAAAGGCCGTAGGTCAGGGTCGGACGGGCGATCTCCGGCAGCATGCCGCGGATCACGGGGTCATCCACGCACACCACCGCCAGACCGTAGAACGGCAGGTTGTGCAGGAAGTCGATGAAGGTGGCCTTGAGCCTGGAGAAGTCGCCGCCATAGGTGTCCATGTGATCCGCTTCGATGTTGGTCACGATGGAGACCATGGGTTGCAGATGCAGGAAGGAGGCGTCGCTCTCGTCCGCCTCGGCGATCAGGTAGCGGCTGCTGCCCAGGCGGGCATTGGTGCCGGCGCTGTTGAGCAGGCCGCCGATGACGAAGGTCGGATCCCGGTCGGCTTCGGCATAGATGCTCGCCACCAGGCTGGTGGTGGTGGTCTTGCCGTGGGTGCCGGCGACGGCGACCCCGTGGCGGAAGCGCATCAGCTCGGCCAGCATCTCGGCACGGCGCACCACGGGAATGCGCAGCTCGCGGGCGGCCAGCAACTCGGGGTTGTCCTGCTTGATGGCGGTGGAGACCACCACCACGCTCGCCTCGTTCACGTGCTCGGCACTGTGTCCCACGAAGATATGGGCGCCGAGGGACGCCAGCCGCTCGGTCACCGCATTGCGGGACAGATCGGAGCCGGAAATCTGGTAACCCTCGTTGGCAAGCACTTCGGCGATCCCGCCCATACCGGCGCCACCTATGCCGATGAAATGGATGCGACGCACGCGGCGCATTTCGGGGATCACAGTACGCAGTTTTGCCAGTTCAACCTTGGTCATAGCTCTCTCTTCAAGTCTGCCGTCAGCGGTGTGCGCTCGGCGGCATCAATAAATACGGGGACAAGACTGCACGGCCTGGCCTGTGCAATCTTGCTCAACATGCTTTCTCGCTCTGCCCGCTGGCGAGCCGCTTGCACTCATCGGCAACCCGCTCGGCGGCATCTATGATGGCCACCCGACGGGCGGCCTGGGCCATGTTCAACAGGGTCTCCCTGCGCCCGGCAAGCCAGGAGAGACGCGCAGCCAATGAGGCCGGGGTCAGCTCGGACTGGGGCAGGAACTCGGCCGCCCCGCCGTCGACCAGGGTCAGGGCGTTGCGGGTCTGGTGATCGTCCACCGCATGGGGCAGCGGCACGAAGATGGCGGCCACACCGGCGGCAGCCACTTCGGAGACCGTCAGGGCCCCGGCGCGGCACACCACCAGGTCGGCCCAGGCGTAGGCATCTGCCATGTCCTTGATAAACTCGCTCACCTCGGCCTCGACGCCCTGCTTGGCGTAGGCTTCGGCCACGGCATCCCGATTGCCCTTGCCGCACTGATGGCGCACTGCGATGGGCACGCCGGCGGCGGCCACCGCTGGCGGCACCTGCTCGTTGAGCACCCGGGCACCCAAGCTGCCGCCGACGATCAGCAGCCGCAGCGGCTCGGCTCCGCTGCGCAGCTGGGGATCCGGCAGGGCCACCACTTCGGGACGCACCGGGTTGCCCACCACTGCGGTGCGGGCACTGGGCGCAAAGGCGCCGGGGAAGGCCATCAGCACCCGCTTGGCAAGGCGCGCCAGCAGCTTGTTGGTCATGCCGGCCGCCGCGTTCTGCTCGTGCAGCAGCAAGGGAATACCGGCGAGCCAGGCCGCCACGCCGCCCGGGCCTGAGGCGAAGCCCCCCATGCCGAGCACCACATCAGGGCGAATGTTTTTCAGCACGCGACGCGCCTGCAACACGGATTTGACGATGCGATAGGGGGCGACCAGCAGCCGCTTGATGCCGTTGCCACGCACTCCCTGGATGTCGATGAAGGAGATGGGGTAACCGTGGGCGGGCACCAGCTCGGCCTCCATCCGGTCGGCGGTGCCGAGCCAGTGAATGGTCCAGCCCTGGGCCTTGAGGCGATCGGCCACGGCCAGCCCGGGGAACACATGGCCCCCGGTACCACCCGCCATCACCAGTAACGTCTTGCTCACGAAACCTCCCGCACACGCGCCTGGGCACTGGCCTGGCGCAACTCGAAATCGATACGAATCAACATGCTCACCGCCACCATCATGATGATGAGACTGGAGCCGCCGTAGCTGACCAGCGGCAGGGTCAGCCCCTTGGTCGGCATCATGCCGCTGGCGGCGCCGACGTTGACGAAAGTCTGGAAACTGAACCAGATGCCGATGCCGATGGCCAGATAGCCTTCATACAGCCGCTCGGCCACCAGCGCCTGATGGCCGAGCTTGAGCGCCTTCACCGCCAGCGCAAAGATGAGGAAGAGCGCACCCAGCACCCCCACGTAGCCCAGCTCCTCGCCCAGGATGGCGAACACGAAGTCGGTGTGGGCCTCCGGCAGGTACTCCATCTTCTGGATGGAGTTGCCCAGCCCCTCGCCAAACCAGCTGCCACGGCCGAACGCCATCAGGGACTGGGTCAGCTGATAGCCGCTGCCGAAGGGATCGGCCCAGGGGTCCAGGAAGGAGGTGACCCGCCGCATCCGGTAGGGCTCTGCGATGATCAGGGTCACCACGGCGCTCACCCCCACCAGGATAAGACCGATGAACTGCACCATGCGGGCCCCCGCCAGGAACAGCATGCCCAGCGAGGTGACGAACATCACCACCACGGAGCCGAGGTCGGGCTGGGCCAGCAGCAGGGTGGCCACCACGAACAACACCGCCATGGGTTTCATGAAGCCGATGAAGCGTTCGCGCACCTCGCTCTGGCGGCGTACCAGGTAGCCCGCCAGATAGACGAACAGCGCCAGCTTGCCGAACTCCGCCGGCTGCAGGTTGAAGGGGCCGAGCGGCAACCAGCGCACCGAACCGTTGACGCTGCGCCCCACCAGCAACACCATGACCAGCATCAGGATGGCGAGCAGCAGCATGGGGCCGTTGTACTGCTGCCAGCGCGCCATGGGCACCTGCAGCACGAACCAGGAGATGCCGAGCGCCATCACCAAGAAGAGGCCGTGGCGCTTGACGAACATGAAGGGGTCATCGCCGAGGGCAATCCCTTCGGGAATGGAGGCCGAGGCCACTATCACCAGGCCCACCGACATCAGCGCCAGCGCCAGCACCACCAGCTGCCGGTCGTAGAGACCGGCGGGACGCGCCGGCAACAACCAGCGCTGCAAGAAGCCTGCGACCACGCGAAGGGCGTTCATAGCATCATCACCAGTTCGGTAAAGCGATCGCCGCGAGCCTCGAAGGACTTGAATTGATCCAGGCTGGCGCAGGCCGGCGCCAGCAGTACCCAGTCACCGGGTCTGGCATCGGCGGCGGCCTTGGCGACGGCGTCGTCGAGGGAGGCGACCTTCTCGGTCTGCTCACCGAGGGCGAGCAGGATCTCCGCATCCTGGCCGAAACAGTACATGTGATCGATCTGGCTGCCGAGCAGCGCCTGCACAGGGCCGAAATCCTGACCCTTGCCCTGACCACCGGCCAGCAGCAGCAAACGGCCCTTGACCGACTCGCGCACCCCGGCCACGGCGGCCAGGGTGGCCCCCACGTTGGTGGCCTTGGAGTCGTTGATCCAGCGCACCCCGTTCACCTCCCGCACGAAGCGGGCACGGTGGGGCAGGCCTTCGAAACTGCGCAGCACGGTGAGTTGCGGCTCCCGGGGAATGCCGACCGCGTCGCACAGGGCCATGGCCGCCAGGGCGTTGGCCTGATTGTGGGCACCGACTATCTTCATCTCGTCCACCGCCAGCAGCGGCTCCCCGTGCAGGGTCAGCCAGTGGCGACCCGCCAGCTCGCAGCGGCCATAGCCGTTGCAATCGAGCCCGAAGCTCTGCCACACCTGGCCTACGTCGGGCAGGGTCTGGGGATCGTCCCGGTTGACTAGGATGTGCTGGGAGTGCTGATGGATCGCCATCTTGGCGGCGCGGTAATCCGCCATGCCCTGATAGCGATCCATATGATCTTCACTGAGGTTTAGCACCACGGAGGCGGCGGCACGCAGGCTGCAGGTGGTCTCGAGCTGGAAGCTGGAGAGCTCCAGCACGCAGAGATCCATGGGCTGCTTGAGCAGCTCCAGCGCCGGGGTGCCGATGTTGCCACCCACGCCTACCTTGAGCCCCGCCTCGGCGATCATCTCGCCGACCAGGGTGGTCACCGTGCTCTTGCCGTTGGAACCTGTGATGGCAATGACGGGGGTCTGGGTCTCGCGCACAAACAGCTCGATGTCGCCGACGATGCGCACCCCGAACTCGGCGGCGGCTTTCAGCTCGGGAGTCGCCAGGGCGATGCCGGGGCTCGCCACTATCATGTGCGCCTGCTTGAGCAGATCGGCGTCCAGCCCGTGAATCAGCTCCACCTCGGGGGGGAGTTGCTCCTTGCCCGGGGGATTGGCGCGGGTATCCATCACCAGGGGCGTGACACCACGACCGAGGAAGTAGTCCACGCAGGAGAGTCCGGTTTTGCCGAGTCCGATGATGATGACCATGGCTTACCTCACCTTCAGGGTGGCGAGGCCGAGCAGCACCAGCATGAGGGTGATGATCCAGAAGCGCACGATGACGCGCGGCTCCGGCCAGCCCTTCTTCTCATAGTGGTGATGGATGGGCGCCATGCGGAAGATGCGCACGCCGCGCAGCTTGTAGGACCCCACCTGCAGGATCACCGAGACGGTCTCCATCACGAAGACGCCCCCCATGATCACCAGCAGGAACTCCTGACGTACCAGCACGGCTATGGTGCCGAGCGCCCCGCCGAGGGCCAGGGAACCGACGTCCCCCATAAAGACCTGGGCCGGATAGGTGTTGAACCAGAGGAAGCCCAGACCCGCGCCGACGATGGCGGTACAGACGATCACCAGCTCGGAGGTGTAGGGCACGTAAGGAATGTGCAGGTAGTTCGCGAAGTTCACGTTGCCGGTGGCCCAGGCGACAAAGGCGAAGCCCCCCGCCACCATCACGGTCGGCATGATGGCCAGACCGTCGAGACCGTCGGTCAGGTTGACCGCATTGGAGGTACCGACGATGACGAAGTAGGTCAGCACGATGAACATCAGACCGAGCTGCGGCATCACATCCTTGAGGAAGGGCACCACCAGCTGGGTCTGGCCGTCATGGGTCGCGGTGGCATAGAGGAACACCGCCACGGCCAGGGCGACTGCCGACTGCCAGAAGTACTTCCAGCGGGCGATCAGGCCATCGGTGTTCTTGCGCACCACCTTGAGGTAGTCGTCGGCAAAACCGATGGCGCCGTAGGCGCCCAGCACGAACAGCACCAGCCAGACATAGGGGTTGTCGAGGCGGCTCCAGAGCAGCACAGAGATGAAGATGGCCGCAATGATCATCAGGCCCCCCATGGTCGGGGTGCCCTTCTTGCTGAGGTGAGACTCGGGGCCGTCGTTGCGGATCACCTGGCCGAATTTCAGGATCTGCAGGCGGCGGATGAGGCGCGGCCCCATCCAGAGCGCCACCACCAGACCCGTGATGATCGACAGGATGGCGCGGAACGTCAGGTAGGAGAAGACGTTGAAGAAGGTGAAGTGCGGGGTGAGCAGTTCCGCCAGCCAGACTAGCATGTGGCTGACTCCTGACGGTCAACGACCATCTTGACGATATCTTCCATGCGAGAACCGCGGGCCCCCTTGACCAGGATCGAGATTTCTTGATGTGTATTTATCATTTGCGCAAGCACTTCAAACAACGACGCCTTGTTATCGAAATGTCGACCCGCCGCGGCATCTGCGGTGTGACGACTCTGTTCCCCTACCGTCAGCACGGCGTCGAGGCCCTGCTCGCGGGCGTGGTGTCCGACCCGGGCGTGCTGGGCCGCGGACTCCTCACCCAACTCCTTCATGTCACCGAACACCAGCACCTTGTAGCCGCCCATGGCGGTCAGGGCATCGATGCCCGCCAGCACGGACTCCACGCTGGCGTTGTAGGTGTCATCCACCAGGGTGAGACCACCCCAGCGCTGCACGCAGAAGCGGCCCTTGACCGGTGCCATCTGCTCCAGCCCCGCCTTGACGGAGGCGAGCGATGCGCCCAGCGCCAGGGTACCGGCGGCAGCAGCCAGGGCATTGGCCACATTGTGGCGGCCCGGAATGGCCAGGGTCAGGTTCGCCTCCCCCTGGGGAGTCACCATCACGAATTCGGCGCAGCCCTGCCCGTTGAGCGCTATGTCGCGGGCATGGAAGGGCTGGCTCTGATCCTCGAGGGAGAAGGCGCACTGGATGCCCCGCTCCCGCCACTTCGGCCAGAACTCGTTGTCGGCATTGACGATGGCGGTGCCGCCCTCGCTCAGGCCCTCAAAAATCTCGCTCTTGGCGTGGAACACCCCTTCCAGGGAGCCGAAGCCTTCCAGATGGGCGGCGGCCACGTTGTTGATGATGGCGGCATCGGGTCTGGCCAATGAGGTGGTCCAGGCGATCTCCCCCGGGTGGTTGGCACCCAGCTCCATCACCGCAAACCGGTGCTGAGGTTCGAGGCGCAGCAGGGTGAGCGGCACCCCCACTTCGTTGTTGAAGTTGCCGGCGGTGGCCAGCACCTCCCCCTCACAGCGCAGGATGGCGGTCGCCATCTCCTTCACCGTGGTCTTGCCACAGCTGCCGGTGATGGCCAGCACTTTCGGATTGATGCGCTCGCGCACCAGCTTGCCGAGGCGACCCAGTCCCTTGAGGGTATCGGCCACCACCAGTTGCGGTATGGCCAGGGGCAGCTCGCGCTCCACCAGCAGGGCAGAGGCCCCTGCCTGAAGGGCCTGGTCGCAGAAATCGTGGGCGTCGAAACGCTCGCCACGCAGCGCGACGAACAGCGCCCCCTTGCCCAGGGTGCGGGTGTCGGTACTGACCGCCGTGATCTCGTGGTCGCCGCCGATCAGACGGGCATCGAGCACCTGCGCCAGCTCGGCAAGCCTGAGGGTCATCATCTGAATGACTCCATTAATGTGTGCAAGGCGGCCGCGACGGTTTCCCGATCGCTGTAGTGCCGCTTGTCGGTTCCAATGATCTGATAATCCTCGTGGCCCTTACCGGCCACCAGGATGATGTCCTGCTTGCTCGCCTGGCTCAGTGCCAGCTGGATTGCCTTGGTCCTGTCGTGCTCGATCTGCACGGCAGCAGGATCGCGAAGGCCCGCCACCATGTCCGCCATGATCTGCTCCGGCGCCTCGGTACGGGGATTGTCGTCGGTCAGGATCACGCAGTCCGCATGTTGCTCCGCCATGGCGGCCATCATGGGCCGCTTGCCGCGATCCCGGTCGCCACCACAGCCCACCAGGCACCAGAGCCGGCCTTCGCAGTGCACCCGCAGGGCCTGCAATGCCTTCTCCAGCGCATCCGGGGTGTGGGCATAATCGACCACCGCCAGCGGCGCCTTGCCACCGCCGAAGCACTCCATGCGACCGGTCACGGGTTGCAGTTTCGGGGCGCTGGCCAGCAGTGCATCGAAGTCGTAACCCAGTACCAGCATGGCGCCCATGGCGGCCAGCACATTGCTGACGTTGAAGCGGCCGAGCAAGGGGGCGGATAATACACCATTCCCCCAGCTGGAGTTAATGCGCGTGTCAAATCCTTGTTGGTGGAAATGGGGATCCTGCGCCGTCAACTGTCGCCCGGCATGGTTTTCAATCGGGCCATGCACGCCGAAGGCCACCGCGCCGGGGTAGGCTGCCAGCCACTGGCGCCCCAGACGGTCGTCGGCATTGATGACGGCGCAGGGCTCGTCCACCAGTTTCAGCAACTCTTCCTTGGCGGCGCCATAGGCCTCCATGGTGCCGTGATAATCCAGATGATCCCGGCTCAGGTTGGTGAACACAGCCGCGGAAAACGGCAGGGCTGCGACACGGTGCTGCACCAGACCGTGACTGGAGACTTCCATCGCCACCAGGCTCGCCCCCTGTTGTTGCAGGGCGGCCAGATTGGCCTGCACCTGGACGGCGCTGCCGGTGGTGTTTTCCGCTTCGATCAGATTGCCAAACAGGCCGTTGCCTATGGTGCCCATCACCCCGGCCTTGCCTCCCAGCAGGGTGCGCCAGTTGGCGACCAGCAGGGCCGTGGTGCTCTTGCCGTTGGTGCCAGTGATGCCCACCAGTTGCAGCTTCTGCGCCGGATGGTCATAGAAATGGCCGGCCAGTTCGGAGAGACGAGCGGGCAGATCCTTGAGCCCGAAACAGGGGATCGAGGTGGCGGGGGCCACAAATTCCCCATCCTCCTCAAACAGGACGGCGGTCGCTCCCTGAGCCACCGCCTGTTCGATGAAACGCCTGCCATCCATCTGGTGGCCCCGGATTGCCACGAAGAGAGAACCGGGCCCGACTCGCCGGCTGTCGAGCTGGATGTCGGTGAGCGCGAGCGCCGGGGCATGGATGCCGAAATGGCTCATGAGTTGATCAAGTGCGCGGGGCGGCAACATGGGAAGCCTCCGAATGGACAGGAATGCAGGCGCTCAGGGAGTGCGGCGCCATGGAAAACACCCCGACGGCGGCGGGGTCGACAGAGAAACACGGATGCCTGTCAGGTACGAGGTGCGCCATGGGCGGCCTCCGTACGGGCAAGCTTCGCCGGAACCTCGGGAGGGATGGCGTCGGGACGAATGTTGAAGAGTTGTAGCACGCCCCCCATGGCCTCGGCGAACGGCGGGGTCGCCACGGCACCGCCGTAATAGGCATCGCCCTTGGGCTCGTTGATCACCACCACCATGACGAAACGGGGGTTGCTGGCCGGTGCGAAACCGGCAAACCAGGCCATGTAATCCTTGCCGTAGCCACCGGCGACGGCGACCTTGGCGGTACCACTCTTGCCGCCGACCCGATAACCCGGGATCTGCGCCTTGGGAATGGCATTGCTGACCACGTACTCCAGCGCCTGCAGCATGGCGGTGGCGTTGTTGTGGTCGATGACCTGCTCACCCTTGGGCGGCTGGGTCACCTTGATGATGGAGAGCGGCACCCGCTTGCCCTTGTTGGCCAGGGTGGCGTAGGCGGAGGCCAGTTGCAGCGGGGTGACCCGCAGGCCATAGCCGAACGACAGGGTCGCCCGCTCGATGTCGGACCAGCGGCGGCGCTGGGGCAACATGCCGCTGCTCTCCCCCATCAGGCCACTGCCGGTATCCATCCCGAAGCCGACCATGCTGAGGGTGTTGATCATCTCCTGAGCCGGCATCCGCAGCGCGATGCGCGACATGCCGATGTTGGAGGAGTAGCGCAGTATGTCGTACAGGTTGGTCGCCTTGTGAATGCTCACGTCGCGGATCTGCTTGGCCCCGATGTACAGGGGGCCACCGGGTATGGTGTCCTTCCAGCTGGTGACGCCCGCCTGCAGGGCGCTGAGCAGGATCAGCGGCTTGACGGTCGAACCCGGCTCGTAGGTGTCCGTCACCACCCGGTTGCGCACCCGGAAGCTCTGGTACTGGCCCCGGTTGTTCGGGTTGTAGGAGGGGGTGTTGACCATGGCGAGCACCTCGCCCGTCTTGACGTCCAGCATCACCATGGAGCCGGAGGTCGCCTTGTTCTCGTCGGTGGCACGCTTGAGGGCACGGTAGGCCAGCGCCTGCACCCGCTGATCGATACTGAGCTGCAGATCGTTGGCGTGCTTGCCCTCCTTGACCAGCCCGAGCCGCTCGATGACCCGGCCCTGCCTGTCCTTGCGCACCCGCATCTCGCCCGGGGTCGCGGTCAGCCATTCGTTGTAGCTGCGCTCTATCCCCTCGATGCCGCTGCCGTCTATGTTGGTCACCCCCACCAGGTGGGCGCTGATCTCGCCGGTCGGGTAGAAACGGCGCGCTTCGGGGCGCAGGTAGATGCCCCCCAGCTTGAGACCCTTGATGTATTCCGCCACGGCAGGGGTCACCTGACGCTGCAGATAGACAAAGCGCTTGCTGGGGTTGGAGATGCGGTGCTTGAGGGTGTTGATGTCGAGCTTGAGCACGGCGGAGAGCGCCAGCCAGGCGCGCTCGTTGTGGATGGCGCCGGACTCGTGGACTGTCTTGGGATCGGCCCAGACCGCCTCGACCGGCACCGAAACCGCCAGCTGCTCGCCGTTGCGATCGGTGATCATGCCGCGCACCGCCTGGGTGGAGGTGGTACGCAGGGAGCGCATGTCCCCCTCCTGGCGCAGCCGGTCCGGATCTATCACCTGGATCCAGGCCAGCCGCAGGATCAGGCCGGCAAACGCAATCCCGATGAAAAACACCAGAGTGCGAAAGCGCCACGGGTAGAGTGACGGAGCTTTCGCCTTGGCTTTGTCCTTTGCCGGAGCCTTGGTGGCGGCCTTGCGTGTCATGGTTGTGTAATTACCTTCTCGGTGGTCACCAGCGGGCGAGCCATCTGCAATTTATCCATGGCCAGACTCGCGACACGGGAGTGTTCGGCCAGGGTACCCTGCTCCAGCAGCAGGTGCCGCCACTCGATGTTGAGCCTGTCCTCTTCCGCCATCAGGTCATTCTGCTTGGCCGTCAGCCCCCTGGTCATGTTGGTCACCAGGATCACCGCAAAGGCGGTGATCAGCACGGCCAGGGTCAGCACGACCTGCAGCTTGTGACGCCAGAGATCGCTGATGATCTCCCTGGCCAGATGAATGCGTACCTCGCTCATGACTCAATCCGCCAGACGCTGGGCGACTCGCAGCACCGAGCTGCGGGATCGGGTGTTTTCGGTGACTTCATGTTCGGAAGGTTTGAGCGCCTTGCCGACCGACTTCAACTTGCGGCCACCGGCCAGCTGCGCCTCGGTCAACGGGATGCCATGGGGCACTTCCGGCCCCTTCTCGTGCTTGCGGATGAAGTGCTTGACCAGACGGTCTTCCAGGGAGTGGAAGCTGATGACGGAGAGGCGGCCATCGGTCGCCAGCGCCTGCAGGGCACCGTTCAGCGCGGTTTCGATCTCGTCCAGCTCGCTGTTGATATAGATGCGGATGGCCTGGAAGCTGCGGGTCGCCGCATGCTTGCCCTTCTCCTTGCTCGGGTTGACCCGGGCAATCATCTCCGCCAGCTGGCGGGTGCGCACATAGGGTTCGGTGACGCGGTCATGGACGATGGCGCGGGCAATCTTCTTGGCGAAACGCTCCTCGCCGAAGGTCTTCAGCACCCAGGCGATGTCATCCACGTCGGCGCGAGCCAGCCACTCGGCAGCGCTCTGGCCAGTGGTCGGGTCCATCCGCATGTCGAGGGGACCGTCTTTCATGAAGCTGAAGCCGCGCTCGGCGTCGTCGAGCTGGGGAGAAGAGACGCCCAGATCCAGCAGGAAGCCGTCGATTTTGCCCAGCAGACCGCGATCGCTCAGATAAGTGGTGATGCCGGAGAAGGGGCCGTGCACTATCTCGAAGCGGGGATCCTGGATCTTGGCCGCCTCGGCAATGGCCTGGGGATCCCGGTCGATGGCGATCAGACGGCCGTTCGGGCCCAGATGCTGGAGAATCAAACGAGAGTGACCACCCCGGCCAAAGGTACCGTCGACGTAGATACCGTCCGGCTTGATGGCCAGCCCTTCGACGGCTTCGTGCAACAGCACTGTGATGTGTTCAGCGGCTTGGGTCATTTATAAAGAAAAATCCTGTAGTCGTGGTGAACTTGCCCAGTCGTCCTCGGGCAGGCCCAGGATGTCGTCATTGATCTGTTGTTGCCAGCGGGCTTCATCCCACAACTCAAACTTGTTGAGCTGGCCCACCAGCATGATCTTCTTGTCCAGCCCGGCGTGGCTACGCAGTGGCTGGCTCAGCAGCAGACGGCCATTGCCGTCCAGTTCGCACTCGGTAGCGTGTCCGAGCAGCATGCGCTGCAGGCGGCGTTCCGCCGGATTGGTACTGGAAAGGGTCTTGAGCTTGCGTTCTATCTCTTCCCATTCACTCAGGGGGTAAAGCAGCAGACAGGGATGGGCTATGTCGATGGTGCAGACCAGCTGGCCGTCGCGCTCGGAGCGCAGCCAATCTCGATATTTGGTCGGAATCGCCAGTCGCCCTTTGCTGTCCAGGCTGATGGCGTGAGCGCCACGCAACAAATTGCAGTCCCCGAAGGTGAGTTATGGAGGCAAATTGCCCAATAAAACCACTTTGATCCACTTTTCTCCACCATGAAGTTTAAGGACGAGCAGGGGGCTTTTCAAGCAAGGATCTCGGGCATGGGGAACATATTGACGCAGCGCGGGGAGGCTACAGATTAAATGAGTTGATTTTCCACAAGTTATTTGTGTTAACGGCCATAGGATTAATTGCAAACATTTTTAAAATGAACAATGTGAAAGAAGTAACACATGCTGGAGTCTCCCCTCTTTTTACACAGTAATGCATGACAACTGTATGCAAACAAAAAAACAACAAATTGATTTTTAAGATATTTTTATGATTCTGCTCTATGTCGGCCAGCATCTCCATCCGATCTTTTGCTATTTTCTGCCGCTATAAAAAAGAGCCTCGCGATAAATCGCAAGGCTCTTCAGGAATAGGTCGGAGTCGGCCTGTAAGCCGGGTTCTGTACCGGGTTGCCCCGGGTAGCAATCATTCCTCTAGGCCAGCAATCGCTCACTGGCTCAAGCAACCTACCCGCCCCCAACGCGGGCCGCGCCAATAGGGGCCTATTTGGTCTTGCTTCGGGTGGAGTTTACCGTGCCACGAACTGTTGCCAGTCGCGCGGTGCGCTCTTACCGCACCCTTTCACCCTTACCTGATCCCTTGCGGGCCATCGGCGGTTTGCTCTCTGTTGCACTGGTCGTAGGCTCGCGCCTCCCAGGCGTTACCTGGCACCCTGCCCTATGAAGCCCGGACTTTCCTCCCCTCCGCCCGTCTGTCCCGAGGGACACAACGACGAAGCAGCGATTGCCCAGCCGACTCCGAGGCGCGGATTATAGCCTCGTGACACAGTGGGGTAAACCGGCAATTCCCCTTTACGGCAATTAATAGTGCTCGAGGCCGTACTTGTAGAGGGCATTCTTCTTCACGCCGTGGATCTCGGCGGTGAGGGCGGCCGCTTTTTTCAGCGGCAGCTCCGCCACCAGCAGCCCCAACGTGCGGATCGCCTCGGCAGGCAGCTCTTCATCTACCTTGCTGGCACCGGCGACCACCAGCACGATCTCGCCACGGCAGCGATTATCGTCTTCCCCAAGCCAGGTCAGCATCTCGGAGGCAGGCAGACCGTGGATGGATTCGAAGGTCTTGGTCAGCTCGCGGCACACCACCACCTGGCGTTCACCGAGGATGCGAGCGATGGCCTCCACCGTATCCTGCACCCGCCGCGGCGACTCGTAGAACACCAGGGAGCGGGTGTCTTCGATGACGGCCTGCAGCCGATCGTCGCGGCCCTTGGCTTTCGCCGGCAGAAATCCTTCGAAGGAAAAGCGATCTGTGGGCAGACCGGCGGCAGAGAGTGCCGTGATGGCGGCACAAGGGCCCGGCAGCGGCACCACCTTGACCCCGGCCTCGCGACAGCGGGTGACCAGGTGATAGCCGGGGTCGCTGATGAGCGGCGTGCCTGCATCCGAGACTAGGGCGACGCTCTTGCCCTCCTTGATCCTGCCGATCAGCACATCTGCCTTCTGCTGTTCGTTGTGATCGTGCAGGGCGAAGGTCGGCACCGAGATTTGGTAGTGGCTGAGCAGGATGCCGGAGTGCCGGGTATCTTCGGCTGCCACCAGATCGACGCTGCGTAAAATGTCCAATGCACGCTGGGTGATATCCGCCAGATTACCGATGGGAGTGGGGACTATATACAGGGTTGGGGTGTCACTCATGGGATCTCCGAGTGTCCCGACAATTGTGTCGCCATATTGGCCCGTTTACACTATGGAGAACTTCAACACTGGTCGGGGAATGAACTTGAACCGGGTTACAAAGCAGCTAAGTGTATCACGACTCTTCGGCATCATACTCGCGGCAGTACTGCTCGCCGCCTGTGCGTCGGAGCCCAACCCATCTTCCGCGGAGCCCGGCATGCCGTCGGCGTTCTCGGATCTGACCAAGAATGCCCAGTGGTATCTGGAGCAGGTGGATCCCGCCAAACCGGCTGAAGCCTTCACCTGGCAGGTGATGGCGGCGCGCAGCTATCTGGCGCTCGGCCAGGCCAAACCGGCCGCCGCCCTGTATCAACAGTTACAGAAGCAGGCCGGCAACCCGGTGCAGCAGGCACAACTGCAACTGCTGCAGGCGCACCTCCTGCTGGCCCAGGGCAATGCCAATCAGGCCCTGATCCTGCTGGAAGGCAAGCCGGAAGTGGCCCTCGATGCCGATACCCAGAAGGATTGGTACCGCCAGCGGGTGGTGCTGCAACTGGACATCAACAACAAGTTTGGTGCCGCCAAGTCGCTGATCCTGCTGGAGCCTTACCTGGCCAAGAATGAGCTGGCCACCAACCACCAGCAGATCTGGTCCCTGCTCAAAAGCATGACTCCCTCCACCCTGCAGGCGCTGGAAGAGGCACCGGCCCCCGACGTGACCACCGGCTGGCTGCGACTGGCGGCACTGGTGAACGAGTTCGGCGCCCAGCCGAGTCAACTCGCCCGCCAGCTCGCAGGCTGGAAGCAGAGCTTCCCGAACCATCCGGCCCAGACTGACATGCCGGCCGGCCTAGGGGATCTCGCCACCACGGACACAGGTGCACTGCAGCAGGTCGCCGTCTTCCTGCCCCTCTCCGGCAACCTGGAGGCGCAGGGCGCCGCCATCCGCAACGGCATGCTGATGTCCTACAAGGAGAATCAGGGGCAATTCACCCTGAACTTCTATGACACTCAGGGCAAGGCGATGGGGGATCTCTACAAGCAGGCGATCCAGGAGGGGGCCAACATGATCATAGGCCCGCTGCTCAAAGACCAGGTCGAGGAGCTGCTCAAGGCCAGCCCGACAGTGCCGGTGCTGGCGCTCAACGAGCTGGACAAGCCGATCATCAACGACAACACCTTCTACTTTTCTCTCTCCGCCGCCGCCGATGCGAGCCAGGCCGCCCAGTACCTCTATGGTCAGGGTTACCGCAAGCCGCTGCTGATCGCGGCGCAAGGCCGGATTGGCTACAGCAGCATCAAGGCGTTCGAGCAGGCCTGGGCCGGCGTCAGCCAGGAGAAGCCCGTGGTCGCCACCTTCGGGGCGCGCAACGAGGTGCAGGGCATGGTCAAGAATGCCTTGAGCGGTCGTTCCACCGCCCGGGCCGGGGAGATAGTGCAGCTCTCTGATGCGGCGCCGCGCAGCATAGATGCCGTCTATGTGGTGGCCAACAGCCTGGAGACCCGGATGATCAAGCCCTATGTGGACATCTCGGTCAATCCCATGGGCAGCCTGCCCATCTACAGCAGCTCGCGCGGCTATGACAGCGGGGCGACCGAGGTGGCCTCCGAACTCAACGGCATGCACATCTCCGACATGCCGCTGCTGCTGGGAGGCTATGAGCAACAACGGGAGCAGATAGCCCTGCTCTGGCCACAGACCCAGGGCGACCTGCTGCGCCTGTTTGCCCTCGGCTACGACGCGGTCAGTCTGGCCGGCAACCTGCCGCAGATGCGCAAGCTCAATGCCATGCAGCAACCGGGCATGAGCGGCCAGCTGAGCGTGGATCCCCAGGGCAACATAGTGCGCATGCTGGACTGGGCCACCTACCAGAATGGCAAGCTGGTCAGCGACAGCGCCGTGCCCCAGCTGGAGGATACCACCCATGAAGAGGCTACTGGCACAACTGCACCAGCAGTGGTTGAACCTGTTGCCGTCGGCAGCGACGAGCAAGGGACAGCACTTTGAGCAAGTAGCGGAACGCTGGTTGCAGGCCCGCGGCCTGCAACCCGTGACCCGCAACTACCGCTGCCGTGGTGGTGAAATAGATCTGATCATGCGCCAGGGGGATACCCTGGTGTTTGTCGAGGTCAGATATCGCGCTCGGGCCAGCCATGGCGGAGCCGCCAGCTCGGTCACCCGGCGCAAGCAGCACAAGATCGTGCTGGCCGCGCGCCACTATTTCAAGCAACATGCCATCAACGAGGCCAGCCAGGCCTGCCGATTCGATGTGATCGCGTTCGAGGGCGACCAGCCAGACTGGATCCAGAACGCTTTTTAAGAGGACCCCATGACTGATCCCATCAAAGAGAATTACACCGAAAGCATCCAGACCAAGATAGCCGCCGCCGAGGCGCTGCCGGACGCCATCCACACCGCGGCCCAGATGCTGACCATCTGCCTGCTCAATGGCCACAAGGTCATGGCATGCGGTAATGGCCCCTCCTCGGCCCTGGCACAGCTGTTCATCTCCGAACTGGTCAACTGCTACGAGACGCCACGCCCCTCCCTGCCCGGCCTGGCCCTGACCCCAGACATGGCCACCATCAGCGCCATCGCCACCGATCACGGCTTCGAAGAGGTCTATGCCAAGCAGATCAGGGCCCTGGGTCAGCCAGGCGACATCCTGGTGGTGCTCACCACCACGGGCAACAGTCGCAGCCTGATCAAGGCCGCTGAGGCGGCGCTTTCCCGTGACATGACCATCATAGTGCTCGGGGGGGGCGACGGTGGCGAGATAGCCGGCCTGCTCGGGCCCAATGACGTGGAGATCCGCGTGCCATCCGCCCGCCGCCCTCGCATTCTGGAAGTGAATCTGTTGACCCTGCACTGCCTCTGTGATCTCATCGACCAGACACTTTTCCCGCAACAGGAAGATTGAAACCATGAAGAAGCCTATTCTCGCACTCGCCCTGCTGACCGGCGCCCTGCTGCTGCAAGGTTGTGCCGCCGTGGTAGTCGGTGGCGCAGCCGGTACCGCCAAGGCGACCGGGGATCGTCGCACCCTGGGTGCCCAGTGGGACGATCAGACCATAGAGCTGAAAGCGGCCAATCTGCTGGCCGACAACAAGTCGCTGAGCGCCTCCAGCAAGATCAGCGTCTACAGCAACAACGGCCGCGTCTTGCTGGTCGGTCAGACACCGTCTGACGCCTACAAGCAGGAAGCGGGCAAGATTGTGGGCCGGATCGAAGGGGTTCGTCATGTCTACAATGAGCTGCGTCTCGGCAAGCCGGTGAGCATTGGGGTACGCAGCAACGATACCTGGATCACCTCCAAGGTACGGGCCGACATGCTGGGCACCAAGAACTTCGACAGCACCAAGGTCAAGGTGGTCACCGAGAACAGCGAGGTGTTTCTCATCGGCCTGGTGACCCGTCAGGAAGGGGATCAGGCAGTGGAGATCGCCCGCCACGTCAGCGGGGTCAAGCAGGTGATCAAGGCCTTCGAATTTGCCCAGAACTAAGCGGGCAATGATGAAATAAAAAAACGCAGCCAGTCGGCTGCGTTTTTTTATTTGATGACTTTCAGGGTCGGACGACCCGTCGGGCGCGGTGGCTCCGGCTCGGGTTCTACCGGCGCCTCGGCCTGCTCCAGCCAGAGATCGTAGCCCGGCTCAGGCGGGAACAGGGTTCCCACACCGTTTTCCCTGGCATGAATGGCCAATATGGCCGCCATGGGAATATAGACCTGCTGTGACACGCCGCCGAAGCGGGCGCTGAAGCTGACGGCATCATTATCCATGTGGAACTGGCCCACGGCCCGAGGCGCTATGTTCAGGACAATCTGCCCATCCTGCACAAACTGCATCGGCACCATCACATGGGGGATATTGGCATTGACCACCAGATGCGGGGTCAAGTCATTATCCAGCAACCAGTCAAAAAACGCCCGCAACAGATAGGGGCGACTGGGTGTCATGGTCGGTTCCATACTACTCATACGCTGGCACGGATCTCGCGTTCAGCCTCGGTCAGGGAGGCCTGGAAGGATTCACGTTCGAACAGGCGGACCATGTAAGCCTTCAGCTCTTTGGCACCACGACCGGTGAAGTCGATGCCCAGGCTCGGCAGGCGCCACAGCAGCGGAGCCATGTAGCAGTCAACCAGACCGAACTCTTCGCTCATGAAGTAAGGCATCTCGCCAAAGATAGGGGCGATGGCCAGCAGGTTGTCACGCAGCTCGGCACGGGCGGCTTCGGTATCGGTGCCCGCCATGATCTTGTCGGCCAGGGAGTACCAGTCCAGCTCGATGCGATGCATCATCAGACGGCTGTTGCCGCGAGCCACCGGATAGACAGGCATCAGGGGCGGGTGCGGGAAGCGCTCGTCCAGATACTCCATGATGATGCGCGAGGTGTACAACGCCAGCTCGCGATCCACCAGGGTCGGCACAGTGTTGTACGGGTTCAGCTCGGCCAGCTCGTCCGGCAGGTTGCTCGGGTCAACCTGGCAGATATCCACGCTAACACCCTTCTCCGCCAGGACAATGCGCACCTGATGGCTGAACATATCGTTGGCACCGGAAAACAGCGTCATTACCGAACGCTTATTGGCAGCTACAGCCATTGAACCCTCCCGTCATTAAAAAGCAGAAACGGCAATGAAGCATCTTGATCTTCATTGCCGTGCGTCATATTACTCCGATCTGGTCGCTTAGTGAACGTCGCGCCAGAATTCCTTCTTCAACAGCACAGTGAAGATGAAGAAGATTGCGATGAAACCGAGCACCCAGAAGCCCATGCGTTCGCGCTCCTGCTGCACCGGCTCAGCCGAGTAGACCAAGAAGTTTACCAGATCCAGTACCGTCTGATCATATTCTTCGTTGTTCATTTCACCATTGCCGTCGGATTTGATGCTGACGACTTGCTGCACCGGCTGTCCATCGACCTCGTGAGTTCCGAATTCGGCACGGGGTGTCCCCTGCAGCGGTTCCAGCACATGGGGCATGCCCACGGACGGGAAGACCGCATTGTTCACTCCGAACGGCCGGGTTTCGTCCACATAGAAGGCACGCAGATAGGTGTAAATCCAGTCGGCGCCGCGCACCCTGGCCACCAGGGTCAGGTCCGGTGGCGGCGCCCCGAACCAGCGCGCCGCATCCTTCTCGGACATGGCGCTCTTCATCAGATCGCCAATCTTGGCACCGGTGAAGACCAGGTTCTCCCTCATCAGCTCTTCCGGGATGCCGATGTCGGCGGCCACCCGGTTATAGCGCTGGTATTGGGTGGAGTGGCAGCCGGCACAGTAGTTCATGAAGGTCGCAGCCCCCCGTTGCAGGGATGCCTTGTCACTCAGGTCGTACTCTGCCTTGTCGAGGGGGAAGCCACTGCCAGCCGCCAGTACAAGGCTGGGCAGCAGGGTCAGCACTGCAAAAATTATTCTTTTCATTTGAATGTCACCCTCTCCGGCAGCGGCTTGGTGCTCTCATTCTTGCTGTAGAAGAACAACAGGACGAAGAACCCGAAATACCCCAGTGAACAGATCTGTGCGAGCAGGGTCAGCGTCGGCGTCGATGGCAGGACGCCCAGCACACCCAGGATGACGAAGCAGACCACAAACTGGGCGATATTCAGCTTGTGCAGGGTGCTGCGGTAGCGCACCGAACGCACCTTGCAACGATCCAGCCAGGGCAGCAGGAAGAGCACGACTATGGATAGCCCCATCATGATGACCCCCAGCAGCTTGTCCGGCACAGCGCGCAAGATGGCGTAGAAGGGAGTGAAGTACCAGACCGGGGCTATGTGCTCCGGGGTCTTCAGCCCGTTCGCCACCTCGAAGTTCGGCTTCTCGAGGAAGTAGCCCCACATATCCGGCTTGAAGAAGATGATGGCGCAGAACAGGAACAGGAAGCCCGCCACACCTATCATGTCCTTGACGGTGAAGTAAGGGTGGAACGCCACCGCATCCAGCGGCCAGCCTTTCTCATCCTTGTGCTTCTTGATGTCGATCCCATCCGGGTTGTTGGAGCCGACTTCGTGCAGCGCCAGGATGTGCATGGCCACCAGCATCACCAGCACCAGCGGCAGCGCGATGACGTGCAGCGCGAAGAAGCGGTTCAGGGTAGCCCCAGAGATGACATAGTCACCCCGGATCCACAGGGTCAGATCGTCGCCTATGACCGGAATGGCGCCAAACAGCGAGATGATGACCTGGGCCCCCCAGAACGACATCTGTCCCCAGGGCAGCAGGTAACCCATGAAGGCTTCGGCCATTAGCACCAGGAAGATCAGCATGCCGAAGATCCACAGCAGCTCGCGCGGCTTCTGATAGGAGCCATAGATCATACCGCGAAACATGTGCAGATAGACCACAACGAAGAAGGCGGAGGCGCCGGTGGAGTGCATGTAGCGCAGCAGCCAGCCGTAGTCCACGTCCCGCATTATGTATTCCACGGAGGCAAAGGCACCCTCCGCCGACGGGTTGTAGTTCATGGTGAGCCAGATGCCGGTGATGATCTGGTTGACCAGCACCAACATGGCAAGGGAACCGAAGAAGTACCAGAAGTTCAGGTTCTTGGGAGCCGGATACTTGGCCATGTGGTCGTTGTACATGGCCGTGAGCGGGAAACGATCGTCAATCCAGCCCATGAGTTTGGCAAACATGGTCAGGCCTCCTTGCCATCGGCACCGACCAGAATGGTGGTGTCGCTAAGAAATTGGTATGGCGGAATGACCAGGTTCAGCGGTGCGGGCACGCCCTGGAACACTCGACCGGCCATGTCGAACTTGGAACCATGGCATGGGCAGAAGAAGCCGGAGGTCACCCCTTGCACCTGCTCGCCGAAGCTGTCCGGCAGGTAGGAGGGGGAGCAGCCCAGATGGGTACAGATACCGACCGCCACGAAGATCTCCGGCTTGATGGATCTGTAGCCGTTGTGGGCATAGTCCGGCTGCTGTGGCTCATCGGAGGCGGGATCGCGCAGTTTGTCATCGTGCGTGGCCAGGGCATCCAGGGTCTGCTTGGTACGCTTCACCACCCAGACCGGCTTGCCACGCCACTCGACGCGGATCAGCTGACCCGGCTCCAACTTGCTGATATCCACCTCTACCGGTGCCCCGGCCGCTTTGGCTTTGGCACTCGGATTCCATGACTTTATAAACGGCACTGCGGTAAAAGCAGCTCCTACTCCGCCAACGGCAACCGTTGACCAGGTAAGAAATCTGCGGCGACCGGTATCAACTGGCGCATTGCTCATCCAAAAACTCTCCCATGTGGACTCCGCTCATTCTTATAGTGTCCCCGTTTCCTATCTCCTCTCCCTCTGACAACTGCGGCGGAAGCGGAGTGGCAATTGACACAGAAAGACCATGGAAATTTTAAAGAAAAGATAACAATTTGACAAGAAAGAGAAGCGATGGGCAAAAACAATAAATACACAAATTTTTGTCTTTTGTGACGTATGGTTAGCATTGGCGTAGGTAATATTACCAATAAAAAAAGCCTGGCACGTGGCCAGGCTTTTTTGACACTCGTGAGAGTGCGTACCAAAAGCGAATTAACGCTTGGAGTACTGCGGACGCTTACGCGCTTTGTGCAGACCGACTTTCTTACGCTCAACCTTACGGGCATCGCGAGTAACAAAGCCTGCTTTACGCAGTTCGGAACGCAGGGTCTCGTCGTACTGCATCAGAGCACGAGTGATACCGTGGCGGATCGCACCAGCTTGACCGGAGATGCCACCACCGTTAACGGTGATGTACAGATCCAGTTTCTCGGTCATCTCAACCAGTTCCAGCGGCTGACGAACTACCATGCGGGCAGTCGGACGGCCGAAGTATTGCTCCAGGGAGCGCTGGTTGATTACGATTTTACCGCTACCCGCTTTGATAAAGACGCGAGCAGTGGAGCTTTTGCGACGGCCGGTACCGTAGTATTGATTTTCTGCCATGTTGCCAGTTCCCGTTAGATATCCAGTACTTGAGGTTGCTGAGCAGCATGAGCGTGCTCTGCGCCTGCGTAAACTTTCAGCTTACGGAACATGGCACGGCCCAGCGGACCCTTCGGCAGCATGCCCTTGACGGCAGCTTCGATTACCATTTCCGGCTTGCGCTGAATCAGCTTGTCAAAGCTGATGGACTTGATACCACCCGGGAAACCGGAGTGAGCGTGGTACATTTTGTCGGTAAATTTCTTACCGGTTACGTGTACCTTCTCAGCGTTTACAACGATGATGTAATCACCGGTGTCAACGTGCGGAGTGTATTCAGCTTTGTGCTTACCACGCAGACGAGCAGCGATCTCGGTTGCGATACGACCCAGAGTTTTACCTTCTGCGTCCACAATGTACCAGTCACGTTTTACGGTTTCTGGCTTGGCAACGAAAGTTTTCATTAAGTTAAACCCAATTACCTGTTACAGACCCAATTGCTTATGGGGGCTCTCCCACAAACAACAAACGATGGCCTACCTGTACCCCTTCGAATACAAGTAAAGCTTAAAGTGTTGCTGTCTTATCGACAGCTGTAACGTGGGCCGGGCGATTATAAGTGAAGTTGCCTTAAATATCACCTGCTAATTTCACTGCCATGAAGCTAGCAAATGTCGCCCGGCCCTACCTGCCGCAGATGCCCATCCGACTGGCAGGCGCGGTATTGTGACTAAGGAAGGTGCACTCTGGCAAGGTATTCGTGCGATTGCATTTCCTGGAGCCGTGAAAGACAGCGCTTGAATTCGAAATTCAGCAGACCATCGCCGTAGAGCGCGGTCATGGGCACCGCCGCCGACAGAATGAGTTTGACGTGCCGCTCATAGAACTCGTCCACCATGGCGATGAAACGGCGGGCCGCATCGTCCGTGCCTGTGCCCATGGGCTGCACATTGGCCAGCAGCACTGTGTGAAACTCCCGGGCCAGCTCTATGTAGTCCCCCTGGGATCGCGGGGTGCAGCAGAGCTGCTCGAACTCCATATAAAGTACCCCCTCCCCCACGCCCAGCGCGCTCAGCTGGCGATGGTTGATCTCCAGGGTCGCGGCCGTGACCTGCCCCAGCCCAGTCAGTTGCCCGAAATAGCGGTCCAAGTTGGATTTTGCCTGCTGATCCAGCGGGAAGTGATAGATTTCCGCCTGCTCCAGGGTACGCAGCCGGTAATCGACGCCACCATCCACATTGAGTACCTCGCAGTGGCGCTCGATCAATTCGATGGCCGGCAGGAAGCGGGCTCGCTGCAGCCCATTGCGATAGAGATCCCTGGGTGGGATGTTGGAAGTGGCCACCAGCACCACCCCATGACCGAACAGCTCCTGGAACAGGGTGCCCAGCAGCATGGCATCCGTGATATCGGAGACGAAAAACTCGTCAAAGCAGATGATGTCTGTCTCGCTGGCGAGCTTGCTGGCGATCAGCTTGAGCGGATCGGCCTGACCGGTCAGCCCCTTGAGTTCATCGTGCACCCGATGCATGAAGCGGTGGAAGTGGACGCGCAGTTTGCGCTCCCCCGGCAGGCTGTCGAAAAAAGTATCCATCAGCCAGGTCTTGCCTCTGCCCACTCCGCCCCACATATAGAGACCCAGGATGGGCTCGCGGGTTTTCGGCTTTTGCAGCCAACCCAGCAGGCCACGGGATCTGGTCGGAGTCGGGCTGGCGCACAAATCCTGATAGAGTCGCTCCAGGCGGGCCACGGCCATCGCCTGGGCCGGGTCGGCCAAAAAGCCGGGACGCTGCAAATCCTGCTGGTATTTTTGCTGCGGGGTCATCCTGTAAACCGCCTCCAAGTCCCTGAATGAGGGACAAAATGGTATCACGCTCTCGGGGTGCACGGTATAGTGCCAACGAGGCATCGCGGTCAATCCGGCCGCCTCAAACTCATCGATTTAGCTGTAACAAGGAGCTTCTATGACTCTGTTAAACGGGATCCTGCTGGCGGTAGCCGCCCTGATCATCGGCGTGTTGATCGGCCGTTTCACTGTCCGCAGCCGGGATGCCGGGCGCCTGGAACAGGAGCTGAAAAAGGCTCACAAGGAGCTGGAAAGCTACCAGGGCCAGATCACCACCCACTTCGCCGACAGCGCCGCCCTGATGGAGCAGTTGGCCGATCAATACCAGACCCTCTATCGCCACATGGCCGAGCAGAGCAAGTTCCTCGCCAAGGCACAGGAACCCTTGTTCCGCGAACCTCAGGTGGAAGAAGCAAACGCTGACTCCGCCAACGAGGAGCCGGGTCAGCCGCCCCGTGACTACGCCGGTGCCTCCGGCCTGCTCAAGCAGCCCGGTTAGCCTCTGGTGGAACTAATTACGCCTTATCGTGGTCAGACCTTGACGATTGCATTGCAACTTTTTCTGGGAGCTGTTTCTCATATGCGTAAATCTCTTTCTGTATTCAGTGTGTTAGCCCTCAGTGTCGGTATCGCCCTGTCAGCCGCGCCGGCACAAGCCGCCCTGCCCCTGATGGGCAACAACAGCCAGGAGATGCCGAGCCTGGCCCCCGTGCTCGAGCAGGTGACCCCTGCCGTGGTCAATATCTCCGTCTCTGGCAAGAAGATCACCCGCCAGCGCCTGCCGGAACAATTCCGCTTCTTCTTCGGCCCCAACATGCCCGATGAGCAGGTGAGCGAGCAGCCCTTCCAGGCGCTCGGTTCCGGCGTCATCATAGATGCCAAGAAGGGCTACGTGATCACCAACGCCCACGTGGTCCACGAGGCGGACGAGATCAAGGTCAACCTGAAAGACGGTCGCGAATACGCGGCCAAGAAGATAGGTGAAGACAAGCAGTCCGACATCGCCCTGCTGCAAATCAAGGCGGAGGACCTGGTGCAGATCAAGTTCGCCGACTCGGACGAGCTGCGGGTCGGTGACTATGCCCTGGCCATCGGCAACCCCTTCGGCCTGGGTCAGACCGTCACCTCGGGTATCGTCAGCGCCCTGGGTCGCAGCGGCCTCAACATCGAGAACCTGGAGAACTTCATCCAGACCGATGCGGCCATCAACTCGGGCAACTCCGGTGGTGCCCTGCTCAACCTGCGTGGGGAGCTGATCGGCATCAACACCGCCATCCTGGGCCCGAACGGCGGCAACATCGGCATCGGCTTCGCCATTCCCTCCAACATGGTGCGCGACCTGTCCGAGCAGATCGTGAAATACGGTGAAGTGCGCCGTGGCCAGTTGGGGATCACCGGCACAGAGCTGACCACGGATATCGCCAAGTCCTTCGGCTACAACAAGAAGGATGGTGCCTTCGTCAACCAGGTCATGCCTGACTCCGCCGCCGCCAAGGCGGGCATCAAGGCCGGCGACATCATCATCAGCATAGATGGCAAGCCCATCCGCTCGTTCGGTGAACTGCGCGCCAAGATCGCCACCATGGGCGCCGACAAGCAGGTTGCACTCGGCCTCATCCGTGATGGCAAGGAGCAGACCGTCAAGGTCACCCTGAAGAAGGCCGATGACAGCGAGATCCTCGCCAGCGCCCTGCACCCGGCACTGGAAGGGGCCAAGCTCAGCACCACCACGGATCCGGTGACCGGCGTGGCTGTGGCCGACATAGATCCGCGCTCCCCTGCCGCCGCCGCCGGTCTGCAGAAGGGCGACATCATCATCGGGGTCAACCGTCTGCGCATCAACTCCATGGATGAGCTGACCAAGGCCTTGAAGAACAAGCCGGAAGTCTTGGCGCTGAACATACAGCGCGGCGACTCCTCGCTCTATTTGGTGATCCGTTAAGTCCCTCACACCCGCGGCAACCGCCGCGGGTGATTTTTATCCACCGATAATGTTATTCTCTGCGCGCAGCATGTACGGACGAGAATGACATGAAAATCCCACCTTTGATCAGTTACTTGGGCAAGTCTGTCGGCTTTGGCCTCACCGTGGCTGCGCTCCTGTTGCTGCTGTTCCCCAGTTTTCGGGGCGGCGCCCCCCTGCCGGGTCTCATCACCAATGCCCGCGAACTGAGCTTCTCCTATGCCGCCCACCGCGCAGGCCCTGCCGTCGTCAACATCTACACCCGCAGTTTCGCCGGCAATCGCGGCGAGAAGGTGGAGCTGAGGCCACAGGGGCTGGGCTCAGGGGTCATCATGAACCAGCGCGGCCATGTGCTGACCAACTACCACGTCATCGCCGATGCGGACCAGATCATAGTCGCGCTGCAGGATGGCCGGGTATTCAGCGCCGAGCTGGTCGGCACCGACAAGCTGACCGATCTCGCCGTGCTCTACATAGAGTCGGACAACCTGCCGGTAATCCCGCAGGATCCCGAGCGCCTGCCCGACGTAGGCGACGTGGTCCTCGCCATCGGCAACCCCTACAACGTCGGCCAGACCATCACCCAGGGCATCATCAGTGCCACCGGCCGCATCGGTCTCTCCAGCATGGGGCCGGACAGCAACGGCCGGCAGGATCTGCTGCAGACAGATGCCGCCATCAACGAGGGCAACTCGGGGGGCGCCCTGGTCAATGGCCGCGGCGACCTGGTGGGCATCAATACCGCCGCCTACCACCTCAACGGCAATCAGGAGAGCTACGGCATCAGCTTCGCCATCCCCTACAAGCTCGCCAAGCGGATCATGGATGAGCTGATCGCCAATGGCCGGGTCATTCGCGGCTACCTCGGCATCTCCAGCGTCGAGATCAACCCCATAGTGGCGCGCATGATGAATCTCGGGGATCTGCAGGGTCTGGTGGTAGAGAGCCTGGATCCCGATGGGCCCGCCACCAAGGCCGGCCTCAGGCGCGGGGATGTGCTGCTCAAGATCAACGGCGAGGCCATCAGCGGCGTGCGCCCCGTGATGGACAAGATCGTCGAGAGCCGCCCCGGCACCAAACTGCGCATCTCGGTGATCCGCAATGGCAAGCCCCTGGACGTCGACGTCATCATAGAGGAAGACGTGCGCTACCAGAATCTGCCCACCAGCAGCGCATCACCCGCCAGCTGACAGCAAGGAAGCCAATAGAGGGGCCATCAGGGCCCCTTTTTCGTGCCTCCCCCTCAGGCCCCTCTTCCCTGGCGTGAGATGACTCACAGTTTCCACCGGCGCCCGACCAAGCAGCTGTGGGGTGAAACTGTGGTCCTGCTCACACAGCGCCGGGGCTAATCCCTCCTTATTCCGCCTTGTTGCCACAAAATCGGCCTCTTTCGGGGCTTCTTGCCCGGGATTTCCATTTCGAATCGGAAAAACAGTGCCTCCTCCCGCCCTCTTCCACGCCTTAAGGTAATCCCATCCTTTCTGCCAGCCTTGGAGAGCAGACCTTGACTACCGACACTCATGACACCGCCCTGACCCCGAACAGCCCGGCGTTGCTGCGCAAGACAGATCTCACTCTGGTGCGCATCCACAGCCTGCTGGCGGATCAGGGCATCATCCCCAACGAGGTGCAGAAGCAGATGCTCGCCTCCCATGTCAAGGCCATGGTATGGCGCTCCCACAGCGGTGAAGCCCTGCCCGAGGTCGACCTCGGCCTGTTCGAGGAGATCTCCCCCCTCTCCCTGCGCCTCGCCGAACAGGTGGTCGGCTGGCTGGACAGGCTGGCCTATGAAGAGGCCCACCTCTTGTCCGTCCATTTCGAAGTTGCCAAAGAAAATGAACTCAGCTCAGTCAAAGGAGAAATCTAAATGTCAGCCATCAAACTCGTGATTGGAGATCGTCTCGGCAAGGGTCAGAAGGTGGGAGCAGGGGCCGAAGCCGCCGGCGCCAGCGTGACCGTCATCCCCGGCATGGCCGCCGACATGAAGCTCGGTGATGTGATGAACAAGGAGCAGGCGGATCTCGGCATCTCCTTCTGCGGCAGCGGCGGCGCCGGGGCGATCACGGCACAGACCAAGTACGGCTACAAGTGCCGCTACGGCATGCGCTCCGTCGAGGAGGGGGTGACCGCCATCAACGAAGGCTGCGTGGTACTGGGCTTCGGCTTCATGGACAAGGAAGAGCTGGGCCAGAAGCTGGTCGAAGCCTTCGCCAAGAAACACGGACGCGCCTGATGAAAGAGGACTTCACCACCCAGGTCATGGTCAACGGCAAGGGGGCGACCCGCCAGCAGGCGTTTGCCGCCGCCCTCGGTCAGGTGCAATCCAGCCTGCTCAAGGACAACCCCAGGGTGATGCTGCGCATCGAGCCACTCGAGGTCAGGGTCATCAAGGCCGAGGAGTCGGTGCGGGTGGAGAAGTTCCTGTTCTTCTTCCTGCCGCGCCAGCGCCGCGAGTTCAGGGTCCAGCTGGAGATCAGGGTCAAGGTCAGCAGCCTGGATGTCGACAAGGTGGATTTCACCAGGGCGTAACCCCACAACCAAAAGGACATGTTGGATGTTTCTAATCATTTTGATGAAGTCACTCATCATCGGCGGCCTGGTGGGCGTCGGCGTGGGAGCCGGCGCGGCGAGGATGTTCCACGCCCCGACCGTACAGGGCATGGGTGCCTTCCGCACCCTGGGTGAGCTCAACTCCTGCGAAGGGGATCCCGCCTCCCACTTCTCGTTCGGTCTTGGCTTCTTCTTCAACGCCTGGGCCTCCACGGTCGCGGCGGGCGCCTTCACCCAGGACGTGGATCACCGCATCATCCCGCACTGGGCCACGGCGGCACTGCTGTTCAAGAACCGGGATCTCGCCACTACCCTGCACGACCCGAAGAAGATGGCCATCGCCGGCGGCATCATAGGTGCCATCGTCGTCGCCTTCCTCAACAGCACGGCGGCGGCCGTGCCCGAGGCCCTGCAGGTCACTGCGGTCAAGGTGCTGGTGCCGGCGGCAAATCTGCTGGTCAACACCGTCATGCCGGTGATCTTCTGGCTGGCCGCCATAGAGGCGGGCAAGAAGTCCGGCTTCTGGGCCACCATCTTCGGCGGTCTGGCGCAGCTCATCATGGGCAACGCCGTCCCCGGCCTGGTGCTTGGCATCCTGATCGGCAAGGGAGTGGAAGAGAGCGGCTGGAACCATGTCACTCGCGTGATGATGAGCGCCATAGTGCTGCTGTTCGTGCTGAGCGGCTTCTTCCGCGGCTTCGACATGAAACTGATTGAGTCCTTCCACCTGGGCATTCCCCTGTGGCTGGAAAACGTCCATCACCTGCTTGGCAGTAAATAAGGGGCCACCACATGGATGAGAAACTGAGAAACAACTTCTGGTACGCCGACTGGTCCTTCCCCATCTTCGTCGGTCTGCTGTCGGCCGGGGTTTTTGCCGGGACCCACATGTTCTACCTGTACGGGGTCGGCGCCTTCAACGAGGTGGCCTTCGTCGCCATGCTGAAAGCCGGGATGGACACAGGTGCCTACGGCGCGGTCGCGGCCTTCGGTGCCAGCTTCCTGTTTGCCCGCATCATAGAGGGCTCCCTGGTGGGGATCCTGGATATCGGCGGCGCCATCCAGACCGGCGTCGGCCTGGGGGTGCCCGCCCTGCTGCTGGGTGCCGGCATCGTCTACCCGGTGGAGAACTTCGGCGCCTCCCTGGTCACCGGCATGGCCATAGGGCTGGCCATCGGCTACGTGATCATCCTGGCGCGCAAGTTCACCATCAACCAGAGCAACTCCACCTACGGGGCGGACGTCATGATGGGGGCTGGCAACAGCTCGGGCCGCTTCCTCGGCCCCCTGATCATCCTCTCCGCCATGGGGGCCTCCATCCCCATAGGGCTGGGTTCCCTGGCGGGGGCGCTGCTGTTCTACATCTGGGAGAAGCCCATCACAGGCGGCGCCATCCTGGGTGCCATGCTGCTCGGTACCTTCTTCCCGGTTGCGCTTGCATAACCATCCGCCGCCCTGCGGGGCGGCGCTCCAGAGGCCATCAGCATGTACGACATCATCATCAGAGCGGGACGCCAGGGAGATGGCCAGCTCATCGACATCGCCATCCAGGACGGCAAGATAGCGGCGCTAGGCGCGCTGCCAGAGACCGCCGAGGCGAAGCAAACCCTCACTCTGGCCGGGCAGGTTCATGTGAGCGCAGGCTGGATTGACGGCCACACCCACTGCTACCCCGCCTCCCCCATCTATCAGGATGAGCCGGACAAGGTGGGCGTCGAGTCCGGTGTCACCACCGTCATCGATGCGGGCAGCACGGGAGCCGACGACGTGGACGACTTCCAGCGCCTCGCCGCTGGCTGCAAGACCCGGGTCCACGCCCTGCTCAACATCTCCCGCATCGGCCTGCTGCGCCAGAACGAGCTGGCCGACAGCCGGGACCTCGATATGGATCTCGCCTCGGCGGCCATTCGCCGCCACCCCTCCTTCATCGTCGGCATCAAGGCGCGGATGAGCGGCAGCGTGGTGGGCGAAAACGGCCTGCTGCCCCTGCGCATGGCCAAGCAGATACAGCGGGAAAATGGCCAGCTGCCGCTCATGGTGCATGTGGGCAACACGCCGCCGGATCTGGACGAGATAGTCGCCCTGCTGGGAGATGGCGATCTGCTGACCCACTGCTTTAACGGCAAGCCCAACCGTATCCTGACCCTGGCAGGCGAATTGCGCCTGGCGGTACGCGAGGCGATGAAGCGGGGGCTCTTGCTCGACATCGGCCACGGCGGCGCCAGCTTCAGCTTCGAGGTGGCGGAGGCCGCCATCCGGCAAGGGATACTGCCTCACACCATCAGCTCGGATATCTACTGCAAGAACCGCATCAAGGGCCCCGTCTACAGCCTGGCCCACGTGATGTCGAAGTTTCTCGCCATCGGCATGACCCTGGAGCAGGTGCTTGCCTGCGTCACCCACCAGGCCGCCGATGCCCTGCGCCTGCCCGGCAAGGGCCGGCTCGAGATGGGCGCCGATGCCGATCTGACCCTGTTCGAGGTGAGCAGCGGCCCCACTCTCTTTACCGATACCGAAGCCGGTGCCCGCAGCGGCGACCGGCAACTGCACCCCCTCGCCGCCCTAGTCGGCGGTGACCTGGTTCTCACTCAATATGGACAATCCCACCATGCCTTCCGTGTATGAGAAATATCGGCTCAAACCCGTGATCAACGCCTCCGGGCGCATGACCATCCTCGGCGTCTCCACCCCTGAGCAGGAGGTGGTCGACGCGGTCAACTTCGGCCTGGGCCACTACTTCGAGGTCAAGGATCTGGTCAACAAGACAGGTGCCTACCTGGCCAATCTGCTCGGTGTGGAAGACGCAGTCGTGGTCTCCTGCGCCAGTGCCGGCATCGCCCAGTCGGTGGCCGCCGTCATAGTGCGCGGCGATCCCTACCGGCTGGAGCAGTTGCATGCCCATGCCCATGCCGTGCCAAGCGAAATAGTGCTGCCCAAGGGTCACAACGTGAACTTCGGCGCGCCGGTCGGCACCATGGTCAATCTGGGGGGCGGCAAGGTGGTGGAGGCTGGCTATGCCAACGAGTGCTCCCCCCCCCAGCTGGCCGCCGCCATCAACCCCGATACCGCCGCCATCCTCTATATCAAGTCCCACCACTGCGTGCAGAAGAGCATTCTGTCGGTGGCCGAGGCCGCCGAGGTGGCCAGAGCCCACGGGCTCCCGCTCATCGTCGATGCGGCGGCGGAAGAGGATCTGCGCCTCTATTACAGCCAGGGTGCGGATCTGGTCATCTACAGCGGCGCCAAGGCCATCGAAGGGCCCACCAGCGGGCTGGTGCTCGGCAAGCGTCAGTATGTGGAGTGGGTCAAGCAGCAGGCCAACGGCATAGGCCGCGCCATGAAGGTGGGCAAGGAGGGGATCCTCGGCCTGACCCACGCCATCGAGCGCTACCTGGAGAAAGAGCAGGAGAGCGGCGCCGCCATGGCCGCCAAGATGGCGTCCTTCATCGAGCGCCTCAACCAGTTGCCCGGTGTCACCGCCCGGGTGGTGTGGGACAGCGCCGGGCGCGACATAGCCCGCACCGATATCGCCTTCGACCACGCTCAGATCGGCATGACCACGGTGCAACTGGTGGCCCGTCTGCAGCAGGGCAATCCGGCCATCTACTGCCGCGGCTACAAGGCCAACGAGGGGCACATCGAGATCGACGTGCGCAGCGTAAGCCTCCCCCAGCTCGACCAGATCCATGCCGCCATTGCCCACCTCGTTCAGGAGAACAACTGATGTCTCTTACCCCTAATTACTACCGTAAACGCGTCTGCCTCGATGTATTAGCGGGTTCCAAACAGCATGCCGTCGTCCAAGACCATATCTAATTCAGGAGGATCACTGATGTCCCTTGTTCCCAACTACTACCGTGATCGCGTCTGCCTCAACGTGCTGGCAGGGTCCAGACAGAATGCCGTCGACATCTATGAGGCGGCCGAGGGGCACGTGCTGGTCGGCGTGCTCTCGAAAAACTATCCGGATGTGCCCTCCGCCGTCGCCGACATGGGGGAGTACGCCAGGCTTATCGACAACGCCCTCTCCATCGGGCTTGGCGCAGGGGATCCGCGCCAGTCCGCCATGGTAGCCGAGCTGGCTCGCCAGCTGCAGCCCCAGCACGTCAACCAGGTGTTCACCGGAGTAGGCCCCAGCCGGGCACTGCTGGGCCAGCCTGAAACCATCGTCAATGGCCTTGTCTCTCCCACCGGCACGCCGGGGATGGTGAAGATCTCCACCGGCCCCCTGAGTAGCCAGCAGCCGGACGGGATTGTACCCATCGACACCGCCATCGCCCTGCTCAAGGACATGGGTGGCAGCTCGGTCAAGTTCTTCCCCATGGGAGGCCTGGCCTGCCGCGACGAGTATCGGGCGGTGGCCGAGGCCTGTGCCCGTCACGGCTTCTGGCTGGAGCCCACCGGCGGCATCGATCTCGACAACTTCGAGGAGATAGTGCGCATCGCGCTGGAGGCCGGGGTCGAGAAGGTGATCCCCCACGTCTACAGCTCCATCATCGACAGCGAGAGCGGCCAGACCCGCCCCGAGGACGTGCGCACCCTGCTCGCCACGGTGAAGGCGCTGCTGGCATAACGACACCCGCAGGCACCGGTCCGATCACTGGCCGGTGTCTGGCTTGTTGATGACCCCCTTGTTAACATCGACCCTTTATTTCGCAACAGGAGTCTTGCCTCACCCCATGATCAAGCTGCCCCACCCCAGGCTCCATCAACTGCTGACCCAGCTCCATGCCGAGCCGCTGCCCCAGGAGGAGCTGGCCCGTCGCCTCAATGTCTCCACCCGCACAGTGCGCACCGACGTGGCGACCCTCAACGAACTGATCGCCACCCAGGGCGCCCACCTGATCCACCAGCGCGGCACCGGCTATCAACTCAAGATTTACAATCAGGGGCTGTTTGATGCGCTGCTGGCGGCACAGGAGCAGGAGAGCAGCCTGCCGCGCACCAGTCGCGAGCGGGTGCTGCATCTGCAGATCCTGCTGCTGACGGCGGAGCAGGGGATCAAGCTCGATGAGCTGGCGGATACCTGGTATCTGAGCCGGGCGGCCCTGCAGGGAGACATGGCACAGGTGAGGGAGCGGCTCGCCCACTTCGGGCTCATCATAGAGAGCAAGCCACGGCTGGGCATGCGCATCCAGGGGAGCGAGACGGCGATCCGTGCCTGCCTGACTCAGCTGCTGTGCCAGGAGCTGCTGAACAACCACCCGTTGCAGAGCCTGCCGCCCACCCTCTGCCCCAGCAAGACCCTGGAAGTGGTGGGCAACCATATTCACGACCAGCTCGGCCGCCATCAGTTGCGCCTCGCCGACGAGAGCCTGCAACAGCTCGCCATCTATTGCGCCGTCGCCCTGCTGCGTCAGGCGGCGGGCCACGAGCTGCGCGAGTTTGCCAGCGACGACATCACCCAGACCCTGGCCGCGGTGGCCCGCGACATCTATGGCGAGCTGCCGACCCTGACTCCGCCTGGGGAGGAGGAGATCGCCTGCCTCGCCATCCAGATCCAGGCCCGCCTCACTGCCGATACCCCCCAGCTCAGCCCTGCCATGGCCGCCGAGAGCGAGCAGCTGGTGGAGCATCTGCTGACCTACATCCACCAGCACTACCCCTATGATCTGCGCGCCGACCCGCAGTTGCGGGCAGACCTGCAGACCCACATCAGCGCCATGCTGCTGCGGGTCAAATACCAGATAGGCAGCCACAACCCGCTGGCGGACCACATCAAGCAGTACTATCCCCTCGCCTACGACATCACGCTGGCCGCCATCTCGGAGTGGATAAGGCAGACCCCCTACCGGCTGACCCATCACGAGATCGGCTATCTGGTGATCCATATCGGGGTCGGCCTGGAGCGCCACCATGACATCGGCTACACCCGTCGTCCCCAGGCCATGCTCCTGTGCGATGCGGGCAACGCCACCTTCCGGGTACTGGAGGCACGCATCCGGCGGGAGTACCCCCAGCTGCAGCTGACCAGCCTGGAATCGGTACGGGATTACGAGGGACTGGCGCACATCGAGCAGGACTTTGTCATCAGCACCGTCAAGGTGAGCGAGAAGAACGCCCCCGTGGTGCAGGTCGCCCCCTTCCCGACCCAATACCAGCTGGAGCAGCTCGGCAAGCTGGTGCTGATCGACCGCACCCGCCCCTACCTGCTGGACAAGTACTTCGATGCCGACCACTTCATGGTGGTCACAGAGCCGCTCAGCCAGGCGCAGCTGTTTGGCCGCATCTGTGACCAGCTGGAGTCCGAGCAGCTGGTAGAGCCGGGCTTCAGGGGGTCGTTGCACGAGCGGGAGCGCATCGTCTCCACCATGTTGGGAGAGGGCATAGCCCTGCCCCACTCCCTCGGCCTGCTGGCCCGCCGCACCCTGGTCTATACCGTGCTGGCCCCTCAGGGGATCGACTGGGGCAATGGCGAGACCGCCACCCTCGTCTTCGTGCTCGCCATCAGCAAGGCGGACTATGAGGAGGCGATGGGGCTCTACGATCTGTTTCTGGTGCTGATGAACGAAAAAGCCAGCAGGGCTCTGCTGGCTTGTCGGGACTTTTACGACTTCAAGGCGCTGGCGCGCGCCGGCTCATGACGGCAGAGGAGGCGTCGCTCACTCCTCGTTGAAGCCCGAGGTGAACAGCGCCACCACGGCGGCCAGGGCCTCCACCTCTTCCGGGCCCTCCACCTGCACCTCCACCTGCTTGCCCTGGGCGGAGTCCAGCATCAGCAGGCCGATCACGCTGTCCGCATCGGCCTCGATGCCGTCCTCGTTGCGCAGCAGCACATGGGCATCGAATCCCTGCACCAGCTCGAACAGCATCATGGCCGGTCTGGCATGGATTCCCAGCTTGTTTTTGACTTCTACCGAGGCGGAAACTGTCATCTGAACATCCTGTGGGTCTGTCAGGCTTGGGTGGAGCGCTTGTCCAGCGTGCGGTGACGGATCTGCACGTTCTTGCCAAGCAGTCGGAAGGTGCTGGCCAGCCGCTCGGCGATGAACACCGAACGATGCTGTCCGCCGGTACAACCTATGCCGACGGTCACATAGCTGCGATTGTTGCGCTCCAGGTGGGGCAACCAGGTCACCAGCATGTTCTCTATCTGCTGGATGAACAGCATCACGTCCGCCTGGGCCGAGAGGTAGTTGGCCACGGGCTCATCCTGACCGGTAAACGGCTTGAGCTCCGGGATCCAGTGGGGGTTGGGTAGGAAACGGGCATCGAACACGAAGTCCGCATCCTTGGGGATGCCGTATTTGAAGCCGAACGACTCGAACACCAGCACCAGCTCGTTCTCTTTCTTGCCGAGCACCCGGGTCTTGATGAGCTCGCTGAGGTCGTGGATGCTGAGGTTGGTGGTATCGATGCGCAGATCGGCGGTCGAGGAGAGGGGCGCCAGCAGGTGGGTCTCTTCCCGGATCGCCTCATCCAGCGACAGCTGCTTGCGGGACAGAGGGTGCAGCCGACGGCTCTCGCCATAGCGCTTGAGCAGGGTCCCGTTGTCTGCATCGAAGAAGAAGCTGGAGAACTCCACTCGCCCCTCGTTGCGCACCTGGGTCAGCAGGTTGTCGAGCTTGTCTGGCTGGGTCGGCAGGTTGCGCACGTCTATGCTGACCGCCAGCTTGTCATACTGGCTCTCCACCGAGACGATCAGCTGGGGCAGCAGGTTGACCGGCAGGTTATCCACGCAGTAGTAACCCAGATCCTCCAGCACCCTCAGGGCCACCGTCTTGCCGGAGCCCGAACGACCGCTTACCACTATTAACTGCATCTTGTCCCCTCACGCCAACGTGGCGGTGTCAGACCCGGCATCAGGCCGAAGTCATGATCTGATAGAGTTCTTCGTCGCTGGTCGCCTGGCGCAACTGGCGGCAGACGGCCTTGTCACCCAGCTTGGATGCCATCAGGGAAAGGGTCTTGAGATGCTGCTTGCACTCGCTTTCCGGCACCAGCAATGCAAAGAGCAGGTCAACCGGTTGATTGTCGATAGAATCGAAAGGGATGGGTTCGGAGAAGGTCATCAGCACGGCGGTCGGCGCAAAGGCGTCGTCGATCCGGCCGTGGGGAATGGCGATACCGGCACCGATCCCGGTACTGCCCATCTTTTCCCGCGCCAGCAGGCTTTCGAACAGCACCTGGCGGGAGGCGCCGAGGCGCTCTGCGGCCAGCTCACTGATGATCTCAAGGGCGCGTTTCTTGCTGGTACAAGGGACCGCACTCTTGGTGCAGTCCCGACTCAGTATGTGTTCAAGTTGCATAGTTATTTTTGATTTAACTTATCTTTGTGCTTGATGATCTGCCGATCCAGTTTATCCAGCAGGGTATCAATCGCCGCATACATGTCGGCATGCTGCGAATTGGCGAACACCTCTCCCCCGCTGACGTGCAGCTTGGCTTCGGCGATCTGGTTCAGTTTTTCGACGCTCAACACCACATGTACGTTGTTGATATGGTCAAAGTGACGCTCGAGTTTGGCAAATTTGTTATTCACATAATCACGCAGAGCTTCGGTAATCTCGACATGGTGTCCGGTCAGGTTAATTTGCATAACGTCTTCCTTTTGTTTGCCTAAACCAGGCGTTTGCGCTGATTGGATGGCGGGATCAACAAGGATTCACGGTACTTTGCGATCGTGCGTCTCGCCACCATAATACCCTGTTCGGCCAGCAAATCCGCGATCTTGCTATCACTAAGCGGTTTGGCCGGGTTTTCGGCCGTCACCAGCTTCTTGATCAGGGCGCGAATTGCGGTCGATGAGCACTCTCCTCCTCCCTCCGTATTGACATGACTGGAGAAAAAAAACTTCAGTTCAAAGATGCCACGGGGCGTATGCATGTACTTCTGGGTCGTCACCCGTGAAATCGTCGACTCGTGCATCTCCACCGCCTCGGCGATGTCGTTGAGTACCATGGGCTTCATGGCCTCTTCACCGTATTCGAAGAAGCCCTGCTGCTGCTCGACGATGCAGCTGGCCACCTTGAGCAGGGTGTCGTTGCGACTCTCCAGACTCTTGATGAACCACTTGGCCTCCTGCAAATGGGAGCGAATGAACTGGGTATCCGTGCTGCTGCGGGCATTGCGTGCCATGGCCGCATAGGCCTCGTTGACACGGATGCGCGGCGCCGAATCCGGGTTGAGCTCAACCACCCACTTCGCCCCCTTCTTGACCACGGAGACATCCGGGATCACGTATTGCGACTCGCTCTGGATGATGCCATTGCCGGGTCTGGGCTCCAGTTGCTGGATGAGATCCAGCACCTCCTTGAGATCGCTCTCCTTGAGCCGGGTCTTGCGCGCCAGGGTGCGGTAGTCACGGTTGCCGAGCAGGTCCATGTGCTCGCGGATCACCTCCCTTGCCTCATTGAGCCAGGGCAGATCCGGCGAGTACTGACCAAGCTGGATCAGCAGACACTCCTGCACCGAGCGAGCGGCTATGCCGACCGGATCGAAATGCTGCACCCGCTTGAGCACGGCTTCCACTTCATCCAGTTCAACTTCTACCTCTTCACTGCTGACTGCAGCCTGAATATCTTCGAGAGAGGCGGTCAAGTAGCCGGACTCGTCGATGGCATCGATGATGGCGAGGGCGATCGCGGCATCCAGATCGCTGAACGGCGTCAGTCGCATCTGCCACAGCAGATAGTCCTGCAGGTTTTCGGTGGTTTCCCCCTGATAGACGCTGTCTTCCCCGTCATGAATGGGGCCGGCGCTCTGGGCGGTCCCGGCGGAGTAGACCTCATCCCAGGTGGTGTCCACCGGCAGTTCATCCGGCATGCTGTCCTGCGCCATGGCGTCGCTGGAGTCGAGTTGACTGGCGTCCTGGGGCTCTATCGGGCTGGTTTCCTGCGCCTCATTCTCCTCCTGCTCCAGCAAGGGGTTATTATCGAGCGCTTGCTGAATTTCCTGCTGGAGTTCCAGAGTGGAGAGCTGGAGCAGACGAATCGCTTGTTGTAATTGTGGCGTCATGGTCAGGGACTGACCGAGACGCAACTGTAATGTCGGCTTCATCTACGTCGGGATATCCTTATGTTCAGCGAGGCAGTCACCTAACAAAAATGAGGGGTGCCCCCTTACTATAGACTGAATTGATCGCCCAAATAGACGCGCTTGACCTGCTCATCGGCGAGGATATCGGCCGGCGCCCCCTCGGCAATCATCTTGCCGTGGCTGACGATGTAGGCCTTCTCGCACACATCCAGCGTCTCTCTGACGTTGTGGTCCGTGATCAGCACGCCCAGCCCTCTTTCCTTCAGATGCTGGATGATCTTCTTGATGTCTATGACCGAAATGGGATCAACACCTGCAAAGGGTTCATCCAACAGGATGAATCGCGGCTCTGCCGCCAGCGCCCGGGCAATCTCGACCCGGCGTCGCTCCCCGCCAGACAGGCTCTGACCCAGGCTGTCGCGAATATGGGTGATGTTGAACTCTTCCAGCAACTGCTCGACCTTATCCTCACGCTCCTCGCGGCTCAACCCCTTGCGGGTCTGCATGACCCCCATCAGGTTGTCGAACACCGACAGGCGCCGGAAGATGGAGGCCTCCTGAGGCAGGTAGCCGATGCCATTGCGGGCGCGGATATGCATGGGCTGCAGGCTGATGTCCTGCTCGTCGATGGTGATGAGACCCGCATCCCGCTGCACCAGGCCCACGATCATGTAGAAGGAGGTGGTCTTGCCGGCACCATTCGGGCCGAGCAGCCCCACTATCTGGCCGGTGCCCACTTCCAGGCTCACGTCGCTGACCACCATGCGGCGCTTGTAGCTCTTCTGCAAACCCGTTGCTTTTAACACTGCCATGGCTTCTGTTTCCTACTTCTTCTGATCGGCGGGTTTGTCGAAGTTTTCTACCTGATCCGGCAGGAACACCGTCTTGACGCGCTGGGTGGGTCCCTTGCTCTCGGCGATCATCTTCTGCTTGACGATGTCGTAGCGGATGAGGTCGCCGGTGACCTGGCTGTCTTCCTGCTTGAGCTGACCGTTGCCCGTGATGGTGACCAGACGGTTCTTCAGCTCGTAGCGAATGCTGTTGCCGTGGGCATTGACCGGCTTGCCGTTGTCCAGGATCTGGAAGAAGGTGGCAGGATTGCCATAGGCGGTCATCACCTCTGCGCCCTTGTCGCCGGAGCGGATCACCACCACCTTGTCGGCCTTAATCTTGATGGTGCCCTGGGTGATGATCACGTCTTCGCTGAAGGTGATGCGGTTGTCCTGCATCTCGGCCACTTGCTTGACCGCATCCACATAGACCTTCTCGGCAAAGTCGGACTCTTTGGCGCTCACTGTACTGCACAGCAGCAGGGCCGCGAGGGCCAGATTAACGTTTTTCATTGAAATAAGTGGCATGGCCTTTATCCAGTAATTCGAAATATTTACGATCCAGATGGCCCTTCAGGCCAACGCCCTCGGTCTGGAATTCCTGACCCACTATGCTGATGTGCTGGTTGCTTCTCACGTCCTGGGTCACCAGATCCAGCTCCAGATAGGGGGTATCCAGCGTGGAGATGAAAGACGCCGGCAGCAGGCCGTCCAGATGGACCTTGTCACGCAGGATCACGTTGTCATCTGTGTTGAGCACCCCGGTTTCGGCCGTGACCTTCCACTCGGCCTCCCCCTGCTCATCGAACATGTAGACCACCGGCTTGTCGAAGGTGGCCTGCTCGAGGATCTGGTAATACTCCGCATATTCGGACTCCAACCGCTCGGTCCGCTTGCCCTGCTCGTTGAAGCGGGTCGTGACCAGGTTCTTGGCGGTGAAGTCCGGTTGATAGTTCTCTACCTTGGCAGCCGGTTCGGGCGCCAGCTCGATCTCGCCGAGCTGCCAGGCGGCCAGCGCCGCCAGAAACAGCAGGCCGAACAGAAACGTCTGCTTGTTCATACCGAAGCCTCTGGTTGGTAGTCGCCCAGGCCCTGCGCCTGCAGGATGAGATCGCACACCTCGCGCACCGCGCCCACTCCGCCCCCGAGGCGGGTCACCAGATCGGCACGAGCCAGCACCAGCGGATGGGCATCCGCCACCGCTATGCCGAGGCCGCAGGCCTGCATCACCGGCAGATCTATGGTGTCGTCCCCCATGTAGGCCGCTTGCGACGCTTCCAGACCGAGCTTGGTCAGCAGCGCCTCGAAGTGGGGCAGCTTCTGATCCGCCCCCTGCACCAGGTGCCGCACCCCCAGACCCCTCATCCGATCGCTGACGATACGGGAGTTGCGCCCTGTGATGATGGCAATCTCGATGCCGGCGTTGAGCAGGGCACGCATGCCAGCACCGTCGCGGGTGCAGAAGGTTTTCAGCTCTTCCCCCTGGTTGCCCATATAGATGAAGCCATTGGAGAGCACCCCATCCACGTCACACACCAGCAGGCGGATCTGCGCCGCCTTCTCGTACTGGCTGCGCGTTACCGGACCATAGAGGGTCGGTACGTCTTGCATCAAATCACCCCGGCTCTCAGCAGGTCGTGCATGTTGAAGGCGCCAAGTGGTCGCCGTTCCTCATCCACCACCAGCAATCCGTTAATCTTTCTGGTTTCCATCAGTTTGACGGCCTCGGCCGCCATCATCTCAGGCCCTACGGTAACACAGTTGGCCGTCATTACGCGGCTGATCGGGGTGTGGTGAATGTCCACCTGCAGATCCAGGATCCGGCGCAAGTCACCGTCGGTGAACAGACCGGCCAGCAGCCCCTGTTCATCCACCACAGCCGTCATGCCAAGGCCCTTGCGGCTCACTTCCAGCAGCGCCTGGCTGATGGTGGCATCTATCCCCACCCGGGGCAACAGCTCGCCGCTGTGCATCAGATCGCCGACCCGCAGCAGCAGCCGCTTGCCCAGCGACCCGCCCGGGTGCGAGAGCGCGAAGTCATCGGCGGTGAAACCGCGAGCTTCCAGCAGGGCCACGGCCAGGGCGTCCCCCATCACCAGGGTCGCCGTGGTGCTTGAGGTCGGGGCCAGACCCAGCGGGCAGGCCTCTTTCTCCACCTTGATGCACAGGTGCACGTTGGCCTCTTTCGCCATGGTGGAGGCCGGGTTGCCTGTCATGCAGATGAGCGGAATGCCGCGGCGCTTGAGCACCGGCAGCAGGGCCAGGATCTCGTCACTCTCGCCTGAGTTGGAGATGGCGATGATGAGGTCCCCGGCGGAGATCATCCCCAGATCCCCGTGGCTGGCTTCGCCAGGGTGGAGGAAGAAGGCGGGCGTCCCGGTGCTGGCCAGGGTCGCGGCAATCTTGTTGCCGACATGGCCCGACTTGCCCATGCCGGTGACCACTATCTTACCGGCGCAGCGCAGCACCATCTCGCAGGCGCGCTCGAAGGTCTCGTCGAGGTACTGGTAGAGTCCATCGATGGCTTGTTTTTCTATGTCCAGCACCGCACGGGCACTGCGACGGAAATCGAACAATTCAGACACTTTTTCAGGCTTTACAGACATAAAGGCACAGCTCCGGGCCGAAATTTGCTGCGGGATTATAAAAAAGTCTGCCGAGATAAGCGAATCGGATGCGGGACGCTCTGCCGCTGATGCAAGTTGTTACATAAAACTGTCGCGTATTTGGGGGGCAAAGCCGCTCAATAGTTGTTCCTTGCTGTTGCTTAGACCTAGACTAGCCCATAAAATTCGCTCTTCATTTATACCGGATGGACAATTGTTTGAACGATGACCTGATCACCATCTCCGACCTGACCTTCAGTCACGGAGATAGGTTGCTGTACGACAGGATCAACCTGACCATTCCCCGTGGCAAGGTCACCGCCGTCATGGGCCCCAGCGGCATCGGCAAGACCACCTTGCTGCGCCTGATCGGTGGCCAGCTCAAGCCTGAGTCCGGTCATATTCTGTTTGACGGGGAAGACATCCCCACCCTCTCCCGCGGCCGCCTGTATGAGGTGCGCAAGCGGATGAGCATGCTGTTTCAGAGCGGCGCCCTGTTCACCGGCATGACGGTGTTCGACAACGTGGCCTTCCCGCTGCGGGAGCACTCGGGTCTGCCGGAAGCGCTGATCCACACCATCGTCATGATGAAGCTGCAGGCGGTGGGTCTGCGTGGTGCCGCCCGCCTGATGCCCTCCGAGCTCTCCGGCGGCATGGCCCGTCGTGCGGCCCTGGCCAGATCCATCGCGCTGGATCCGGATCTCATCATGTATGACGAGCCCTTCGTCGGCCAGGATCCCATCACCATGGCGGTGCTGGTCAAGCTCATCAAGGAACTCAACGATGCCCTCGGCATCACCTCCGTCATCGTCACCCACGATGTGAAGGAGGTGCTGAGCATCGCCGACTACGCCTACATCATCGCCAACCGCAGGGTGGTGGCGCAGGGCACGCCGGAGCAACTGCGCGAGGAGCACAATCCAGAGGTCGAGCAGTTCCTCAAGGGATTGCCCGATGGTCCTGTTCCGTTTCATTTTCCGGCAGGCGACCTGCTACAGGATCTGTGATGTTCATAAGTCAGATAAGCAAGCTGGGGCGGAGCGGGGTGCGGTTCATCAGCGCCGTCGGCCGCGCCACCATCATGCTGTTTCACGCGCTGGCGGGCAAACCCGAGCCACGCAAGCACTTCCCCCTGCTGGTACAGCAGCTCTATGTAGTGGGAGTACAATCGGTCGCCATCATACTGGTGTCCGGCCTCTTCATCGGCATGGTGCTCTCCTTGCAGGGTTACAACGTACTGAAGGACTTCGGCGCCGAGCAGAGTCTGGGGCCCCTGGTCTCCCTCTCCCTGCTGCGGGAGCTGGGCCCTGTGGTCACCGCCCTGCTGTTTGCCGGTCGTGCGGGTTCGGCCCTCACCGCCGAAATCGGCCTGATGAAAGCCACCGAGCAGCTCTCCAGCCTGGAGATGATGGCAGTGGACCCGCTGCGCCGGGTAGTGGCGCCCCGCTTCTGGGCCGGGGCCATCAGCATGCCGCTGCTGGCCTTCATGTTCAGCCTGATCGGCATCTTCGGCGGCAAACTGGTCGGGGTCGACTGGCTGGGGGTGGATGAGGGCAGCTTCTGGTCTGCCATGCAGGCCTCCGTCGACTGGCAGGACGACATCATGCAAGGGGCCATCAAGAGTGTGATATTCGCGCTGGTGGTGACCTGGATCGCGCTCTTCAATGGCTATGATGCCAAGCCAACCTCGGCCGGGATCAGTCAGGCGACGACCCGTACCGTGGTCCACTCATCCCTGGCCGTGCTCGGTCTGGATTTTATACTCACCGCAGTCATGTTTGGATAAGGGAAAGATGAAGTTCAGCAAAGTAGAATTCCTGGTCGGTGCCTTCATGCTGGCTGGCATCGCAGCCATTCTGGCGTTGGCACTGCAAGTGGCGGGATTGAGTTTCAAACCGGAAGGAGAAACCTATACCCTGCGCGCCCATTTCGATAATATCGGCGGCCTGAAAGTACGCTCGCCGGTCAAGGTCGGCGGCGTCGTCGTCGGTCGAGTCAGCGACATCACGCTGGATGCCAAGAGCCAGGTGCCCATCGTCTCCCTGCAGATGCAGAAGAGTGCCGGCGAGTTCTCCGAAACCAGCACCCTCTCCATCCTGACCTCGGGTCTGCTGGGCGAGCAGTATGTCGGCCTGGCTCCGGGCTTCACCGATGAAGAGATGGGCACCAGCATGCTCAAGGATGGCGACATGATAGAAGACACCAAATCCGCCATCGTGCTGGAAGACCTGATTGGCAAGTTCCTGTACAGCCAGTCTTCCCCGGCCACCGATACGCCAGCAACCAAGGAGTAACCATGTTCAAGAAGATCGCCCTGCTGCTGGGTCTGATGACCAGCATGCTGTTTTCCGTCTCCGCCCTGGCGGCGGTCAATGCCTCCGATCCCTATGCCCTGGTGGATCAGGCTGCCCAGCAGACCTTCGCCCGCCTGAAGGCGGACCAGTCCCAGGTCAAGAGCAACCCGGATCACCTGAGGGTGATCATCCGCGAAGAGCTGCTGCCCTATGTGGACAACCGCTTCGCCGCCTACAAGGTGCTCGGCAACCAGATCAAGGAGACCACCCCGGCCCAGCGCGATGCCTTCGTCCAGGTGTTCACCGAGTACATGGTGAGCTCCTACGCCGATGCCCTGGCCCATTTCGACAAGCAGACCGTCAAGGTCCAGCCGGGCAAGGCGCCCGGTGACAGCAACATCACCGCCGTCAACGTCAGCGTGAAAGAGGCCGGCAAGCCGGATATCTTCCTCGAGTTCAAGCTGCGCAAGAACAACAAGACCGGTGAATGGAAGGCCTTCGACATGGTTGCCGAGGGGATCAGCCTGCTCTCTGCCAAGCAGAGCGAACTGGGTGGCCTCATTCGCCAGAACGGCATAGATGCGGTGATCGCCCAGTTGCGTGAGCACAATGCCAAGCCGCTGGTGCTCAAGTCATGACACTCCAGGGGGAGCTGCAGGCGCCGCAGGTCAACACCCTGTGGCAACAGCGATCCGAGTGGTGGCAAGATGATGCGCTCGATATGAGCGGGGTCACCACCCTGGATTCCGCCGGCCTGGCCCTGCTGGTCAAGTGGGCCAAAGCCACTCTGGTACGGGGAGCCACGCCGCAACTGGTGGGCGCCTCCACTGATTTCTATATCCTGGCCAACCTTTACGGGGTGGCCAGTCTGTTTCAACCCACCCCGCCCAACACCGAGGACGCATAATGCAAGTCTCTGAAATTGAAGCGATACTCCTTGAGGCTTTGCCATTGTCCGAAGTCCATGTCAAAGGCGACGGCAGTCACTATCAGGTGATTGCGGTCGGCGACATGTTTGACGGCATGAGCCGGGTCAAGAAGCAGCAGGCCATCTATGCCCCGCTGATGGACAAGATCGCCAGCAACGCCATCCACGCCCTCTCCATCAAGGCCTTTACCGATGCCGAATGGAAGCGCGAACGTAAATTTCTACTGCCCTCCTGATTTGGTATCTAAGTAAATGGACAAATTCAAGATCACCGGCCCCTGCACCCTCTCCGGTGAAGTGACCATCTCCGGCGCCAAAAACGCCGCCCTGCCGATCCTGTTCGCCACCCTGCTGTGCGACGAGGAGATCCAGCTCTCGAACGTGCCGCGCCTCAAAGACGTGGGCACCACCCTCAAGCTGCTGGAGATGCTGGGTGCCAGCACCAAGGTCAACGGCAACGTGACCGTGCTGACCGGCGCCGTGAACAACCACGTCGCCCCCTACGAGCTGGTGAAGACCATGCGCGCCTCCATACTGGCGCTGGGCCCGCTGGCAGCCCGTTTTGGCGCGGCTGACGTCTCCCTGCCCGGCGGCTGCGCCATCGGTGCCCGCCCGGTCAACCTGCACGTGCACGGCCTCGAGCTGATGGGCGCCAAGATCGCCATCGAGGATGGCTACATCAAGGCCCGTGTCGACGGTCGCCTCAAGGGTGCCCACATCCTGATGGACATGATCTCCGTCACCGGCACCGAGAACCTGATGATGGCCGCGACCCTGGCCGACGGTCGCACCGTGATCGAGAACGCCGCCCGCGAGCCGGAAGTGGTCGATCTCGCCAACTTCCTCAACGCCCTGGGCGCCAAGATCCAGGGTGCGGGTACCGACACCCTGACCATCGACGGGGTCGAGCGTCTGCACGGCGGCAGCTACAGCGTCCAGCCGGATCGCATCGAGACCGGTACCTTCCTGGTGGGCGCCGCCGTCACCGGTGGCAAGATCACCTGCCGCAAGACGGACCCTTCCTTGCTGGAAGCCGTACTGGTCAAGCTGGAAGAGGCCGGTGCGCTCATCGAGAAGGGGGAAGACTGGATCTCCCTCGACATGACGGGCCGCACCCTCAAGCCGGTCACCATCAAGACGGCCCCCTACCCGGCCTTCCCGACCGACATGCAGGCGCAGTTCACCGTGCTGAACGCCGTGGCCAAGGGCACCGGCATGGTCACCGAGACCATCTTCGAGAACCGCTTCATGCACGTACCCGAGCTGGTACGCATGGGGGCGGACATCGAACTGCAAGGCAATGTGGCCATCTGCCGCGACACCGAGCAACTCAAGGGTGCCCAGGTGATGGCAACCGATCTGCGCGCCTCCGCCAGCCTGGTCCTCGCCGGCTTCGTGGCCGAAGGCACCACCATGGTCGAGCGCATCTATCACATCGACCGTGGCTATGAAGACATAGAGCACAAGCTGCAAGGCCTGGGCGGATGCATAGAGCGCATCAAGGAGTGATCGTCACTCCCTGCCGATGAGCAATAAAAAGGCCCCCTCGCCAGGCGAGGGGGCCTTTTCCATTTCCAGGGTCTGGCGATTCAGTGCCCTGCCAGCTTCATCTGCTCGACCAGCACAGAGCCCGTCTTGAGGCTGGAGCGCTCGTCCTCGTCGTTCCCCACCGCCACCAGGGTGCTGAACATGTCGGCCAGGTTGCCGGCTATGGTGATCTCCTCAACCGGATAGAGGATCTCGCCATTTTCCACCCAGAAACCGGCTGCGCCGCGGGAGTAGTCACCATTGACGATGTTGACCCCCTGCCCCATCAGCTCGGTCACCAGCAGGCCTGTGCCCATCTCCTTGAGCATGCCCTGGAAGTCCTGGCCGGTATTGGAGACCTGCCAGTTATGGATGCCACCGGCGTGGCCCGTGGTGGTCAGCCCCAGCTTGCGCGCCGAGTAGGAGGTGAGCAGCCAGCTCATCAGCTCGCCGTTGCGGACTATGTCCATGTCGCGGGTGCGTACCCCTTCGCCGTCGAAGGGGGTACTGGCGAGCCCCCCCAGCAGGTGGGGGAACTCCTGGATGCTGAGCCACTGGGGCAGGATCTGCTTGCCCAGCTTGTCCAGCAGGAAGCTCGACTTGCGATAGAGGTTGCCGCCGCTGATGGCCATTACCAGATGACCCCACAGGCCGGCGGCGGTGTCGGGATGAAACAGCACGGGGGCGTGGCGAGTGCTGATCTTGCGGGCCCCCAGACGGGAGACGGTGCGCTCCACCGCCTCGTCGGCGATCCGCTGCGGGGTCCAGAGGCCGGAGAGGGCGCGGCTGGAGGAGTAGCCATAGTCCCGCTGCATGTCGCCATCCTGCTCGCCGATCAGCACGCAGCTCAGGGAGTTGCGCGACGCCGCATAGCCTTTGACGAAGCCATGGCTGTTGCCATAGACCTTGACCCCCAGATGGCTTGAAAAGCTGGCGCCATCGGAGTGCTTGATGCGGGCATCGCGCCCCAGGGCCAGCCGCTCGCACTCGATGGCCAGCTCGATGCCACGCTGGGGATCCAGTTCGATGGAGTGACAGAGTTGCAGATCCGGGGCATCCCAAGCCAGCAGTTCGGCATCCGCCAGGCCGGCATACTCATCGGGGGAGGTGTGGCGGGCAATCTCCATGGCCGCTTCGACGGCGGCGCGAATGGCAGACTTGCCTAGATCCGTGGTCGAGGAGGATCCCTTGCAGCCATTGCGATAGACGGCGATGCCGAGCGCTCCATCCTTGTTGAACTCGATGCTTTCCAGCTCACAGCCCCGGGTATTCACCGACAGCCCTGTCTGCTTGCTGATGGAGACTTCCGCAAGCCCGGCGCCCAGCCCCCTGGCTATCTCCAGGGCCTCGGCGACCACCGCCTCGAGATGGGCTTGATCCTGGCGAATTTGATCTTGCTGGTCCATAACTCACATCTGTATGAAGGAAGGAAAGGGGCTAAGCATATCAGACCCCTGCGCCCAGCGGGAGAAGCTGGTAACATATCCCCCAACGCGAATGACAGGAATCAGAGACCGATGAGTCAGTATCAAGACGACAACGAATTGGACGATTGGGGCCCCAGCAAGAGCCAGCTCAAGCGCGACGCCGAGGCACTGCAGAAACTGGGGGCTGAGATAGTCTCCCTGAGCCACAGCGAGCTGGAACGGATCCCGCTGGATGAAGAGCTGGCCGAAGCCGTCGAGCTGGGCCGCAAGCTCAAACCCAAGAAGGACGAGTCCTTCCGCCGCCACCTGCAGTTCATCGGCCGCCTGATGCGCAGCCGGGATATAGAGCAGATCGAGGAAGCCCTCTCCATCATCAAGATGCGTCACTCCACCGTGAATGCGCGCCTGCACCGGCTGGAGCAGTGGCGTGAGCGCCTGATCACCGAGGGTGACAGCGCCCTCAACGAACTGATGTCCCAGTTCCACGAACTGGATCGCCAGAAGCTGCGCCAGTTGATCCGCACCGCCAACAAGGAGCGGGAGCTGAACAAGCCGCCGGTGGCCTATCGCGAGATGTACCAATACCTGCGCGGCGAGATAGAAGATCTGCTGTGAGTCACGAGGCCGGCGCGGGACACCAGCCGCCGACAGAAACAAAAACGGGGCCAAACTGGCCCCGTTTTTTATGCGCCGTCAGCTGCCCGGCAAACACTGGGTGTGCGTGCCCGGTTGCAGATAGGGTACCAGCAAGGGCGCCATCCCCTTGAGGACCTGCACCGGCAGTGCAGAGGTGAAGCGGAACTTGTCTGACTGGCTGCCGGGCACATAGGCCGTCAGGGTACCGAAGTGATCATCCCCTATGTAGAAGACAAAGGTCGCGGTCCGGTTGCGCGCCAGCGAGCTGGTGACATTGCCGTAGCGGCCGACCGTCTCGATCCTGTTGTCCCCCGTCCCCGTCTTGCCCCCCAACGACAGCACAGTGCCATCCTGCAAGGCAAAGGCACCGGCGATGCGCCGCGCCGTACCGCCTTCCACCACCTTGGACAAGGCGTTGCGCAGGGCATTGGCCACCTCGACCGGCATCACCCGAACACCCTGGGTGTTGGCCGGCTCGAACGCGGTGGCGAAGGGCGTGTCCTTGGCGAAGGAGAGATGCTCGATCCGCAGGGTTGGTGCCCGCATGCCGTCATTCTGGATGATCCCCATCAACTCTGCCAAAGCGGCGGGTCTGTCTCCCGAGCTGCCGAGAGCGGTCGCCAGGGAGGGAACCAGGTGATCAAACGGATAGCCCAGGCGTGCCCAGCGCTGATGGATGTCGAGGAAGGCCTCGACCTCCAGCATGGTGCGGATCCGGCTATCCCGGGCGCTGCGATGGCGGGTCTTGAACAGCCAGCTGTAGACCTCCTGACGCTCATCCCGGCTGGCCGCGACCGCATCGGCGAAGGTGGCCTTGTCAAACTCCCTGAGATAGGAGAGCAGCCACAGCTCCAGCGGGTGGACGCGGGCGATATAGCCCTGATCCGGCAGTGAATACTTACCAGGACCATAGCTGGTGTAGAGCTGCTCGACTCGCTTGTCGCTCAGCTTGTCCCGCGGCAGGCGCTTTGCCAGGAAGGCAGCAAAGTCGGCCTGTGACGCTTCCGGCATCAGGTAGCGATGCACGGCCGCGAGGCGCACTGCGCTGGGCTTGAGGCCGTCGAGGAAGGTATCGAGCTGCTCATCCGTGGTCTTGCCGCGATATTTGCGCCAGAAGCGCAGCAGATAGGTCTGGCCCTCCTTGTCGGCAAACTTGGCCAGATACTCGGTACGACGAGGATCCTTGTCATCCTTGAGCAACTGGGCGCGGTTGCCTTCCTTGTAGAGGCTGTAGCGCACTATGTCCCGCATCAGCCGCACGAAGGGCAGGTTGATGGATTCGCGCAAGGCGTCGCGGATAGGCGGAATGCGGCCATTGTCTTCCTTGCGGAAGTTGTTGAAGGTGTGCATGCCACCGCCGGTGAAGAAGCCCTCATAGGGGCTGGCGGAGTATTTGCGATCCAGCGCCGCCTCCAGCATCACGGGCAGGCTCTTGTCCTTGGCACTCATCAGGTAGGCGATGGCCCAACGGCTGATGTTGTCCTGATCGGAGACCTCTATCTTGCGCAGGCTCTCGGCCGGCATGTTCCCGTAGCTGTCATGCAGCTCGGTCACTATCTCCAGATAGGTAGTCAGCACCCGCAGCTTGGCGGTCGAGCCCAGCTCCAGCTTGCTGCCCTCGTTGATGTCGAACGGCTGATCCGTGTTGTCGGTCTGCACCCGCACCTTGACCCCTTCCGGCGTCTTCTCGAACAGGGTGAAGCTGTATTTCACGTCCCCCGTCTTCTCCGGCGAGAGCAGGCGCTCACCAAACAGCCCCACCTGGGCGGCGAATGTGGGGTCCGCCAACTGCTGCAGATAACGGGAGACGTCATTTTGCAGCGGCATGTTGAGGGTCGTATCCGCCGTCAGATCCATGCGGTCCAGATCATAGAGCTGAACCCCGAGCTGGCGACTGAGGCGGGTGCGCGCGACCTGCAACCCCTTGTTGTTATTGACCCGGGTGATCGCCGGCGCCTGCAGGAAGTCGCGGAACGCAAGCTTGGCCTTGAGTGCCGACTCCATCAGGGGCGGTGTGATCATGCCCTCCTGCACGAACAGACGCAGGTAGCTGTCCGTCAGGGTCGACAGCGCCTCCCGCCCCTGGGCCAGATAGTAGGAGGGGCGACGGTGGGCAATCATCAGGGAGACCACCTGGCGCAGCGCCAGCCCCTGCTCGGCCAGGGTGGCGTCCTGATTGCGCGCGGGATCCAGCAGGCGATTCACCTCGTCCACATCGGCACCGAACCAGACCCAGAGACCATCCCCCAGGCCGTGCACCTCGCCATAACCAGGAGCCGCCGAGAGCGGCACCGAGTTGAGATAGGCCCAGGCCACCAGTTTGCGGGCTTCCAGGGTCTCTGGCCCCAATCGATAGGCCCGCACGCTGGCCGAAGCCATCTGGCGGATCTTCTCGGTGGGGGACAGGGTCAGACCATCAGGGGAGTGACGATACTTCTCCACCTGGGTCGCCAGCGTACTGCCCCCGGCGGATTGATCCTGCATGTCCAGCGCCTTGCCCACCTGGGACAGCGCCGCCTTGGCGAAACGGGGCCAGTCTACCGCCGGGTTGGCCAGCGGCTGCTCGTTGCTCAGCAGCTCCCGGTTCTCGATAAACAGCAGCGACTGTATGACCAGAGGGGGAATGGAGCTGAAATCAGGGTAGTAGTGGGTCGGGTACTTGTATTGATAGAAAGGCTCGGCACGGCAGTCGTGCAGCGTCAGCCCCGCCTGCACCTTCTCGGTATAGGGGACGAAGAAACCATGGCTGGCGTAGTTGTAAAGCGCATCGGAAAAACGCACCTGCTCACTCACCTGATAGCCGCGCTGGATGAGGCGCTCCTGGATCATGGGCATCAGCACATAACCGAGCCGCTTGTCGAAGGGGCCATCTTCCGGGAAGGTGATCTGTTTGCTGCGACCGGGTTCCAGCTCATAAGTCAGCTTGGCGGCATAACGGGAGATCTCCTGCGACTGCAATCGGGAGGTCTTCATTTCATAACCGACCAGGGCGATCACGGCAGCCAGGCAGAGCAAAAAGATGAAACAGAACAACCAGCGCCACCAGGGGCGACGCTTGCGCTGATATTGCCCGTCCGCATGCGGTACGGATGAATCCTGAGATGCCACTTTGTTCGAATCCGTCTGTTTTGATGCGCCCATATAAGCCCCACCATGGTTGCGCAATTTATTGTCTTTCAATCAAGCTTAGTCGTTTCAAGTCAAGGGCTTGAAAACTATTGACTGCTTTGCAGCGATGTTAACAGGGCGATTGTAAAAATGGGAGCCGATTGTTGCAGTGCGGCAAGAGATCCGAGCTGCCGAATGGAAATGAAACACCGGCTGGAAGCCGGTGTTCGGGAATGGCGGTGTGAGCTTACTTGCTGGTACTCATGCCCTTGAGCTTGGTGCTCAGCTCCTTGCGCTCCTTGGAAAGCTCGGCATTCTTGATGATGTGATCGTCAACACGCTCTTCGTAATCGGTGCGCATGTTGGCGATGATGGCCTGCACCTCATCGATGCTCATGCCGGGCTTGATATAGTCGCTCAGGTTGTCGAGCAGCAACACCCGCTTCTGGTTGTCACGGATCTTCTTCTCGTTGTCCGCGATTTCACGCTTGAGCTTGTTCTGACGACGGGACATACGCACATATTCCAACACATCGCTGAAAGTAGACTTGTTTACTTGTTCCATATCGGTACCACTGACTGAAGGTGAATGAAAATGGGTGGGGTGCTCTCATACCCGATGGAGAAGCAAAGGCATGGTATGGGCAAACCCGGAATGCCCTTTACTCTACCGAGTTATGATGCAGATACAACCCCAATTGCAGGCCCGATGCCGGGTTTCAGCAGGATAGCGCCGCGTGAGGAATCAAATGGAAAACTGGTGAGAGTGGAGAGCTAGGCGCGGCAGCAGACGAAGCCTCCGGTGCCGGAGCTCATGAGCACTAAGAGCTGACGATACTGGAGAACGCAAGGAATAAGCAGACGTGAGCTCGGCAGGCAGTGGCTGGTTTTGGGGAAACGTCAGGCAATAAAAAACCCCGCTCATCGAGCGGGGTTTTTCGTGTTGGGTGCCTGGCAGTGTCCTACTCTCGCATGGCGAATGCCACACTACCATCGGCGCTACCGCGTTTCACTTCTGAGTTCGGCATGGGATCAGGTGGTTCCACGGCGCTATGGCCGCCAGGCAAAAAACTTCATCTGGAAAGCTGACGTGAGTAATGACTGATTGGCTATTGCCTGGTCGCTATCACTGAATTTTTGAGTAGTTCGTTCATTCGCTACAAGCACCAGAAACACTTCTTGGGTGTTGTATGGTTAAGCCTCACGGGTAATTAGTATGGGTTAGCTCAACACGTCGCCGCGCTTACACACCCCACCTATCAACGTTGTGGTCTCCAACGGCCCTTTAGGACCCTCAAGGGGTCAGGGATGACTCATCTCAGGGCTCGCTTCCCGCTTAGATGCTTTCAGCGGTTATCGATTCCGAACTTAGCTACCGGGCAGTGCCACTGGCGTGACAACCCGAACACCAGAGGTTCGTTCACTCCGGTCCTCTCGTACTAGGAGCAACTCCCTTCAATCATCCAACGCCCACGGCAGATAGGGACCGAACTGTCTCACGACGTTCTGAACCCAGCTCGCGTACCACTTTAAATGGCGAACAGCCATACCCTTGGGACCGACTTCAGCCCCAGGATGTGATGAGCCGACATCGAGGTGCCAAACACCGCCGTCGATATGAACTCTTGGGCGGTATCAGCCTGTTATCCCCGGAGTACCTTTTATCCGTTGAGCGATGGCCCTTCCATTCAGAACCACCGGATCACTATGACCTACTTTCGTACCTGCTCGACCTGTCCGTCTCGCAGTTAAGCTGGCTTATGCCATTGCACTAACCTCCTGATGTCCGACCAGGATTAGCCAACCTTCGTGCTCCTCCGTTACTCTTTGGGAGGAGACCGCCCCAGTCAAACTACCCACCAGGCACTGTCCGCGAGCCCGATTCAGGGCCCTGCGTTAGAACATCAAACATACAAGGGTGGTATTTCAAGGACGGCTCCAGCGCAACTGGCGTCACGCCTTCAAAGCCTCCCACCTAT
>NZ_CBCPLW010000018.1:0-10000 GCF_965119515.1 Aeromonas sp. Marseille-Q7275 | reverse complement strand
CTACCCTGGCTTGGAGAAGATAATCTCATTCTGATGGTACTGGACCTGGCCTGGTTGCCGCTCTGTGCCTGGTTCCTCGCCAAGCCCGTCATCATGACGCGCCAATGGCGCAACCTCTTCTTTGCCCCCCTGCTCCTCATATTGACTCTGCTCAATGGAGCCAGCTGGTTATGGCGAGATGACTGGAGCACAGTGGAGCATCTGCTCATCACGACGGTATTGCTGTTCACCACCCTGATTGCCGTGATGGGCGGACGTGTGATTCCCTTCTTCACCGCCAGGGGCACGGGTCAGGAGAAGGCGCCGCCCAGCCCTTGGCTGGAGCGCGGGGCACTGGCCTCTCTCTGGCTGATCCTGCTGCTCTGGCTGCTGCCTAGCTCATGGATCAACTCTCTATATATAGTGCCTCTATATATAGTGGCGGCCGGCTTGCATCTGGGCAGGCAATTGCGCTGGCGACCCGGCACCACCCTGGCACAGCCCCTGCTATGGTCGCTGCACCTGGCTTACCTGTTTATTCCCCTTGGCCTGCTCGCCCTCCCGGCCCAGGCTGCGGGGCTGCCTCTCAGCTTGTCCCTCGCCAGTCATCTTCTCAGTGCTGGCTGCATGGGCACCATGATCCTCGGGATGATTGCCAGGGTGTCACTCGGTCACAGCGGCAGAGCCCTGCACGTCGGGCGCAGGATCACCCTGGCATTCGCGCTGGTGATCCTCTCAGCCTTCGTGCGGGTCTTGCTCCCTCTGCATTGGCCTACCTTGACACTGACGGGATGGAACCTGAGCGGCTGGAGCTGGATAGCGGCCTATGGTCTGTTTGTCTGGGTCTATACCCCCATCCTGACCCGCCCCAGAGCCGATGGTCGTCCGGGTTAACCATCAGGGGCGAATGGCAGGATAGTGGATCAGGTTGTGGAAGACGGCCGGGGCTATTCCCAGATTGCGGTAACCATGGGGACGGTCGGCGGCGAAGCGTACGGCTTCTCCCTGATCCAGCGAGCGCCACAGCCCATCGACCAGCACCTCCATCACACCGCTGATGACGATTACATGTTCGGTCACCCCGGGCTCATGGGGTTCAGATTCCCGCTGATAGCCGGGTAGCAGGGTCAACTCGAACAGCTCGAAACCGAACCGGTCTTCATAGGGAAACAGGGGCGCCACCTGCATGCCTTCGCCCGCCGGTTGCTGGCGAATGTCATCGGCGATGCGATAGAGCGTCTCCCCCGCCACTGCCGGGGTCGGCTCGATAAAGCTGGAGAAGGAGACCCGAAACCCGGTAGCGATCTTCCACAGGGTCGCCACCGTCGGGCTGGATTCCCCCCGCTCTATCTGCCCCAGCATGGCCTTGCTCACCCCCGTCTCGCGGGCAGCCACATCCAGACTCCACCCCAGTTCGGCGCGCAGCCCTTTCAATCGCTGAGCCAGGTGCCGATTCATCTCCTGCATACGCCCTCTCCCGAATGCTGCATCTTCGCCTTGTGCGCTATAGCGCACGTCGCTATAGTCAAAGCCACATTGTACGTAATAACGCACAAGCTATCAGCATACACAAGGATGTCGCCATGCCCTTTGCTCTCCCTCATCTGGTCGCAGGCCTAATCGCCGTCCTGGTTGGCTATACCAGTTCGGTCGTACTGATCATTCAGGCGGCTACCGCCGCCGGCGCCGATGCAGCCCAGGTATCTTCCTGGCTATGGACGCTGGGTATCGGCATGGGTGTGAGCTGCATCGGCCTCTCCCTCTATTACCGCACCCCCGTGCTGACCGCCTGGTCAACGCCGGGGGCCGCCCTGCTCATCACCAGCCTAGGCAATTTCAGCCTGGCGGAGGCCATAGGTGCCTTCATCATCTCCTCCTTGCTGATCACCCTGTGCGGCATCAGCGGCTGGTTCGATCGGCTGATGCACCACATTCCGGCTCCCCTGGCCGCCGCCATGCTGGCCGGGGTGCTGCTCAGATTCGGGCTGGACCTGTTCAAGGTGGCCCCCCAGGATCCCCTGCTGCTTGGCGCCTTGCTGCTGGCTTTCCTGCTCGGCCGCCACCTCTGGCCCCGCTATACCATGGTGCTGGTCCTGGCCACCGGCATGCTGCTCTGCGTCCTGAGGGGCGAGCTGCAACTGGCTGAGGTCCACTGGCAGCTCTCCAGCCCGGTGTGGATCTCGCCGACCTTCTCCATCAACGCCGTGCTGGGGATAGCGATGCCGCTGTTCCTCGTCACCATGACGTCGCAAAACATGCCCGGCATCGCGATCCTCCGTGCCCATGGCTATCAACCGGCCACCTCATCCCTGATCGGCTGGACCGGCCTGACCGGCCTGTTGCTGGCCCCCTTCGGCGGCTACGCCTTCAACCTGGCCGCCATCACGGCCGCCATCTGCATGGGCAAGGAGGTGGATCCCGATGCCAACCGTCGCTGGCCCGCCGCCGTGTGGGCGGGTTGCTTCTACCTGCTGACCGGTTGCTTCGGGGCGACTGTGGTCGCCTTGTTCAGCGCCTTCCCCACCGCCCTGGTGACCTGCGTGGCCGGACTGGCACTGCTCGGTACCATAGGCAGCAGCCTGCACGGCGCGCTGCAGCAGGATGAAGAGCGGGAAGCAGCACTGCTCACCTTCCTCATCACGGCCTCGGGGATCAGCCTGCTAGGGGTCGGTTCCGCCTGCTGGGGATTGCTGGTCGGTGTGGCGCTGCATCAAGTCAACCGGCTCCGCGCCTGACCTGACCATCTGGGGAGACCCCAGTGAGACACAACACATAATTCGGCAAGGATGCTTCACAGCCGAACCCAACTCCCGTCTAGTGAAGAAGAGGCGCAGATTCTTCCCGATGCGCGCCTCTGTCAGACTCAATACTGGAGAAGAAGAATGAGGAATCAGGCTGTCATTTTATTGCTGACCCTGCTGGGCGCCACCAGTGCCCATGCCGCCGACACGGACAGGGAGCTGGCACGCCAGCTCGCATTGCAGCAGAAGAATCTGCTGCCCCTGCTCGCCAATCAGGAATACCAGAGTCCGCTGCCCAACCTGCTGCAAAAGGCGAGCCCACGCCTCAAACGGCAGGCCACAGATGCCAACCAAGCCGCCATCAACCGCCAAGGGCTGGAGGGGGAAGTCAAACAGCTGATGCAGTTGCGACTGGCCAACCCCGAGCAGGCTAATGCGCTCAAACAGGGAACAGAGCCACTGATTGCCTACGTGCCAAGCGGCGATGAGAAGAGCTGGAGCGCCATCGAAGCGTTCGATGGCGCCGGCAATCCGGTCTACCTCGACGTGAACCAGCCACCGGAGCGACCCGTGCTGGTAGTTGAGACCGACCCCGTCAAGGCCAAGAATGCCGGCCTGAAGGTGATGCGCAAGGCGCTGGCTGCCGCCGACATCCAGGCGGCCCCCCGTGCAGCCAGCAACACGGTTCCCCTCAAGACCAGCATCCTCAAGAAGATCAGGCTCAGCGATGATCAGGAGCCCTGGCTGCTCGGCGCCGCCGAGGTCTACGCCGTCGTGGCCGGGGTCAATCCCGGCCGGGACGAACCCGTGGTGGACATAGTCGACATGCCTTACCTCGATCATGACAACACAGACTACAGCCCGAACCAGATCCTGGTGTACTGGGATCGTTATCGCTGGGGCGCGGTCGACCTCGTCATGATGGAGCAGGATGACAACGTCAACTACAAGGAGCTGAGCGCCCTGCTGATCGAGGCCCTCAAGCTCGGCTTCACCGCGGGTGGCGTGCCGGAAGCCCTGCCCTTCCTCGATCTCGGCGGTCGCATCGTCAAGGCACTGCCCAACTCCTGGATGACCAACAACGACGACTACCTGGATACCTTCTACACCCTGGAGCAGGACCAGAGCTACCACCAGTATCCCGGTGCCGCCGGCAATGCGGTCATCACGCTGGAGCCCAAGGAGATCCAGCCGACCAGACCCTGATCATCACCCACGGCAAAAAGCCAATGAGGCAACTCATTGGCTTTTCTCGTTTCTGTATCAAGGGCTCAAGGCCAGCTGACATCATGCAGATCTATTTCAGAGCTGGACGTCCTGGCGCTCAGGGATGGGTGAAACAGGGCAGGGATCGGCTGAATCTGTGCTCGAACACCAGGGAGGTCTCGAGGTGTACCACCTCTTCCCGTGAGGTGAAGTGATCGAACACGAAGTTGCGCAGGTGCTCGGTGTCGGCGACGCAGAGGTGCACCAGGAAATCATCCTTGCCACCCATGTGAAACAGGCTGATCACCTCGGGCAACGCCAGGATGGCATCGCGAAACGCATCTATGATTTGCCGGCTGTGGCGCGCCAGCTGCAGGGAGACCATGGCCTGGATATGGCCGCCCAGGGCCTGATAATCCACCTCGCAGTGAGCGCCCTTCAGCACCCCGTCCTGTTGCAGCTTGCGCACCCGCTCCAGGCAGGTGGAGGGAGCCACCCCGACCAGGGCCGCCAAATCCTTGTTGGTCATGCCCGCATCGCGAAACAGATGGGCCAGGATGTCCAAGTCCAGTTGATCCAGGTTTCTCATCTCTACTCCTTCCATCGCTCTATTTTTTTAGACTCTGCCCGTAAACCGGGCCGAACACAACGCAGATTGACATCGCACCCGCGCCCTCTATGCTGTGCCGCACTCAAACAGGGGGCCAACAAGTTCGTTTGACACCCGATTAGCACCGACAAGGATCCTCATGCTCAGTGCCCACCCCTTCTGGAGCCTGGAGGTTCCGCGCCTCGACGGCCAGCTGTTGCTCACCCCCTGCCCCGGCAACCAGCAGGTTGCCATGCCGCTCGCCCTGGCCCAGTTGCAGCTGGCCGGTGCCGGCGGAGTGCTCACGCTGATGACGAAGGATGAGCTGGCCGCACGCGGCGCAGGCTCCCTCGGCTCACTGGTCAAGGCCAGGGGCCTGGCCTGGTTCCACCTGCCCATAGCGGACGATGAGGCCCCCGATGAAGCCTTCGAGCAAGCCTGGCTCCCCGTGCTGCCGCAACTGCTCTCCCTGCTGCGCGAGGGCAGACACCTGGCCATTCACTGTCACGGAGGGAGCGGTCGCACCGGGCTGGTGGCGGCCCTGCTGCTGATGGCCCTAGGCCAGCCCCAGCCGGAGGCCATGGCCACCATCCGGGCCAGGCGGCCCGGCGCCTTCACCCTGGCCTGCCACCACCACTGGCTCGACACCCGGGGGCGGCGACTGGCCGGGGCCGACTAAAGTGTGCCCTGGCCCTTGGAGTGCTCGCAGGTAAAAACCTTGTCGATCTCCTCCAGTCCTATGACACCTGCCTCCTGGGCGGCTTATAGCTGAGCACCTTGCCGATCTCCTCCGGCCAATAGCGGGTGCGCCGGCCCTATGACACCTGCCTCTTGGGCGATTTATAGCTGAGCACCTTGCCGATCTCTTTCAGCCATAGCGGGTGCGCCGGCCCTACACCTGGCCCTTGGGCTGCTCGTAAGTGAACACCTTGCCGATGTCCTCCAGCCGATAGCTGGTGAGCTGATAGACGTAGTAGTTGAGCCAGTTGGAAAACAGCAGGTGGCCGTGGCTGCGCCAGGTAGCGCGCGGGGCCTGATCGGGATTGTCGCCCGGGTAGTAGTTGACCGGGATGACGGGGGTGAGGCCCGCCGCCAGATCCCGCCGATATTCGCCGTCCAGGGTCAGGGCATCGTATTCGGGATGACCGGTGACGAACACCTGGCGGCAATCCTTGGTCGCCGCCAGATAGACGCCGGCCTCCTCGGACTCGGCGAAGATCTGCAGATCGGTGTGGGCGCGGATAAGATCCCCGTCGAAGGCCGCATAGCGGGAGTGGGGCGCAACGAACTCGTCATCGAAGCCACGCAGCAGCGGCTCGTGCTCGTCGAGGCGGTGGTGGCGATAGACCCCTGACAGCTTCTCGCCGTGGGTCTGCTTCTCCATGCCATACAGGGCTTTCAGCGCCGCCTGCACCGCCCAGCACAGGAACAGGGTGGAGGTCACATGCTGATGGGACCACTCGATGATCTCGACGATGCGCGGCCAATAGACCACCTCCTCGAACTCCACCAGCCCGAGCGGCGCCCCCGTGATGATCATGCCGTCGTAGTTGTTGCCACGCACCTGCTCGAAGTCGTGATAGAAGTTCTCCAGGTGCGCCTGGGGCGTGTTCTTCGACTCCCGATCGTCGATGCGCAGCAGATCCACGTCCACCTGCAAGGGCGAGTTGGAGAGCATCCGCATCAGCTGGATCTCGGTCTCTATCTTCTTGGGCATCAGGTTGAGGATGAGCACCCGCAGCGGACGGATGTTCTGGGTGACGGCCCGGGATTCCGTCATCACGAAGATGTTCTCCTGCCCCAGCACTTCGGCGGCGGGCAACTGGTCCGGGATCTTGATCGGCATGCTGACTCCCTGTACTGCATCGGTAAATATGTCTGGACATCTAGAAGCCTATAATAAAGCGCTCATCCTGTCATCAGATACCTTTTGTATTCACCCCTGCCTTTGACTAGCATACGGCTCTGTGTGTCTCTCGTGCCCAACCCCATGACAGGAATCAAGATCTCGGTCGATCGGCTGCAAGTCGGCAATTACGTCTCCCTGCCACTGGGATGGCGTGAGCACCCCTTCCTGTTTTCCAGCTTCAAACTCAAGAGTGAAGAGGAGATAGAGCTGATCCGCCGGCTCGGTCTCAAGCTGGTGACCATCATCCCCGACAAGAGCGACGCCCCCCCCAAGCCCCTCGATCAAGTGCAGCCCGCACCGGATGGCGCTGACGATCTGGTCGGGCGCCAGCAGGAGATGCAGCAGGAGAAGACCAGGCGCATCGAGCAGTTGCAGCGCTATCGCCGGGATCTGCAGCAGTGCGAGAAGCATTTCCAGCAGTCCCTGGCCCAGGTGCGCAACCTGATGGGCAAGATCCAGTCCCGCCCCCTCAACGCCATCAATGAGGCCCAGGAGCTGATCAACGCCATGACGGAGCAACTGCTGTCGGTGGACGAGATGGTGCTGCACCTGGTCTCCGACAGCGCGGATGGCAACAGCCTCCAGTTCCACTCCCTCAACGTCAGCGTGCTCAGCATGCTGCTGGCCAGGGAGTGCAAGCTGCCGGCGGAGGCTATTCGCCAGGTCGGCATGGGGGCCCTGTTCCACGACATCGGCAAGCTGAAGATCCCGAGCCAGATCCTGCGCAAGACAAGCCCCCTGACCAAGCCGGAGCAGAATCTGATGGCCCAGCACCCGCGCTACGGCCTGGAGCTGCTGAGCCTGGCCAGTGACTTCCCCGAGCCGGCGAAGCGCATAGTGCAGTACCACCACGAATACCTGGACGGCAGCGGGCCACAGGGGCTCAGGGGGGATCAGCTCGACCCCCTGACCCAGATCGTCTCCCTCATCAACGAGTACGACAACCTCTGCCACCTGCAGGCCAAGGTGCCCTACTCGGCCCTCGGCAACCTCTACAAGCAGCGCAAGGCCCAGTTCAACACCGACCACCTCGGCATGCTGATCCGCCTGATGGGCATCTACCCGCCCGGCAGCGTGGTGCAGCTCTCCAACGGTCAGGTCGGGCTGGTGATGTCGGTCAACGCCTCCCGCCTGCTCTACCCCGCGGTGCTGGTGTACGATCCCCGCATCCCGCGCCAGGAGGCGGCCATCATAGATCTCGAGCAGGCCGAGCTCTCCATTGCCAAGGTGATCCACCCCAAGCGACTGCCGCCGGCGGTGTTCGAGTACCTCAACCCCCGCACCCGGATCAGCTACTACTTCGAGCACAACAAGCCCTGATCGGGGTCCACCATCCAAGGAGTCTGCATGCGTATCGAGATCATCAGCACGGGGGACGAGATAGTGACCGGCCTGGTAGTGGACACCAACGCCGCCTGGCTCAGCGCCCTGCTGCTGGAGCAAGGCTGGCAGGTGCGCCGTCGCCTGACTGTGGGGGACAACCTCGCGGATCTGAAGGCCGCCTTGCAGGAGAGCGCCGACCGGGCCGAGGTGGTGCTGGTGTGCGGGGGGCTCGGCCCCACCGCGGATGATCTCACCGCCCAGGCGGCGGCCGAAGCCTTTGAGCAGCCGCTCGCCCTGTTCCCCGACTGGCTCGCCACCATGGCCGAGCGCTACGCCAGCCGGGGCCGCATCATGGCCCAGAGCAACAGCAAGCAGGCCTGGCTGCCCCGGGACTGCGAGATCCTCGACAACCCGGTCGGCACCGCCTGCGGCTTCGTGGTCAGCCACCCGGCCAGCCACGGCCAGAGCCGGCTCTTCTTCACCCCGGGCGTGCCGTTCGAGTTCAAGCAGATGGTGCGCGAGCAGATCTTGCCGCGCCTCAAGGCGCTGGCGGGGGAAGAGACGGACACCGAGCTGCGCCGCTTCTACACCTTCGGCATCTCGGAATCCGCCCTCTCGGACAAGCTGGATGGGGCGCCCTGGCCTGCGGGCATCGAGCTCGGCTACCGCTCTTCCATGCCCCTCATCGAGCTGAAACTCATCGGCCACGGCGCCAGCGCCGCCGACATGGCGGCCGCCGAGGTGCGCCTGCTCGGGGAGATAGCCCCCTGGCTGGTGGGACGGGGCCACGAGGCGCCGGCGCAGCAGATCCTGGCCCTGCTGGGGGAGCGGCCGCTGTGCCTGCAGGAAGGGGAGAGCCGGGGCGCCCTGCTGGCCATGTGCCACCCCCATCCGGGGCTGGAGGCCAGCTTCAGCCACCACCTCCCAAGCGAGCTCGACCATCTGACATGCAGCGGACGGGAACCCAGCCTGACCATAGGCAGTGCGGGCCCCGACGGCGTGCCGCTGCTGCTGTGCGCAGACGGCCAGCGAATCGGCCAGCGGGTGAAGCTAAGTCACCCGGATCCCGAGAGCGGCCGCCGGATCCTCGCCTTCGCCGCCCTCGACATGCTGCGCCGTCACCTGCAGGGGCTGCCGGTGCTCGCCGACTACCTCACCCTGACCAGAACCGCCAGCCGCATCGACTGATGCCGGGCTAGAAGGCGCCTAAGCCCCCATTCCCATGCACCCAGTACCCGGCGAGCGCCAGGGTCAGCAGGCAGAAGGCCCTCTCGTAGCCCCCGCCGCTCTTGAGGGGCAGGCCGGGCAGCCGAAAGCGCCGGCGCCAGGGCCAGAACAGGGGGATGCCCATGGGGGTGAGCCAGTCCCCCAGCAGGTGGCTGAGGTAGCCGACGATGAGGGCATCCTTCATCACCCCGGACAGAAGGCCGGGGGCCTGAAACTGCGCCAGCCCCCATATCCCCAGGCCGACCGCCAGCAGGCTGTGGGTGAAGCCGCGATGGCCGAACAGCCGGGAGAGGGGCCCCGAGATCCAGGGCAGTTGCCGACCGAGCAGGGACTGGGGGTGATCGAGATCCGGCAGCAGGGCGCTGGCCAGGGCCATGGGCACTATGTGCCACAGGCTGCCTTCGGCCAGGGCCGGAGTGAGTTCGACCTTGTGGGCAAGCAGGGCGCAGGTGACGGAAAACAGCAGGTGGCCTTGGGCGGTCATGGGGCTCGTTCGGTTGGACAAGAGGGCAGTAGGGTCGGCAGCGACCCGCGTCAACGCCTCGGGGCGGCGGCAGATTAAAATCCCTTGAACCGCCTCTGGCAAGGTGAATCGTATCGCCACCCTGAACTTGATACCCATCGGGGGCCGCCGTCGGTGAAATAGTCAGCAGATACCGCCAAATACACCTCATTTGACACTCAGCAAGCGGTCGGGCCAGCGCCATCGGCCCAACTCCCCGTCACAGAGTATTTCCTCAACCCGGCTCACCCATTTGCACTCGGCTCGTTGACCCGGACGGCGAAATGCCAGAATACTGCGGTTCTTGGCCGCTCTCGCTCTGGCGGCATAGGTTCTTGGCAAGGATCCCGCCCCCGGCCACAGGGGGGCTAGCCGGATCGGGACAACGAAGGAGGATCCCGGTGTTAAGCAAAGCGTGGTTTCAGCTGTCGGCAGACATGACCTATGTCTGTCTGCGCATTACCCCGGGTCTCACCGAGCCCGTCCAGGAGCAGCATGTCCTGGCCCTGCTGCGGCTCTCCAAC
>NZ_CBCPLW010000017.1:0-105373 GCF_965119515.1 Aeromonas sp. Marseille-Q7275 | reverse complement strand
AAATCAGTGCGTTGACTGATAATTGAGCGTTAACACTCCTGCAGTTTGACGATGAGCTCCCTCCTCTCCCAAACCCTCTCCCCTTTTCTGTTCGATATTTATCCATCGGCGCGACGTGCTGGATATAAAAAGCACAGAATGTGATGACTCTACCTTTCTTGTGATGCCTGCTCTGCTTTAATTCGTCTGCCCACGTTCGATGGGCCAAGGAATCACAATAATCTGAGGAATGGACACATGTTCAAGAGAACAGTAACGATGATGCTGGCGGCGGGAACCCTGGTATTAGGCGGTTGCGCATCCAATGGCGGTGCAGAGCAGGCGGCAGACAACAGCGACTTCGGTGGCAAGTCCATCTACCTGCGGGGGGAGATGAACGACTGGATGGCGACCGATGAGAGCAAGGTGGTCAAGGTGGCCGACAAGCTCTACATGGCCAAGGGAACGCTCAAGAAAGAGTGGGCTCCCTACAAGTTCAAGTTCGCCGATTCCGGCTGGAGCTGTGGCACCAACTTCGGCTACAAGAGTCCGAGTGACGGCGTCGCCGTGCTGGGCGGAGAGCCTGTGCCGGTCAATCCCTGCTCCAAGTATGAGGACATGAAGTTCTCGCCGGATGCCGACGGTGTCTACGAGTTCTATCTGAATATGGCGGGTGAGACGCCGAGCGTGTACGTCAAGAAGCCCTGAGATTCCCCCTCCCGTTAAATTCATCGGGAAATGAACCGGTTAAATGCCCTGGCCCAAATATCTGCTGGCCGGGGCATTTTTTTAGGATAGAATCGGCGCCCCGTGAGAGAGATACTATATATAGTGCTATATGGTTGATATTAAACCTATTGGTTGTGTTTTTGACTCTATCATGACGTTGTTGCATTCACATAAGGTGGCTTGAAAATGGCTAAATCCAACCCTGTTCTGGAGAGTGGACCCAACTCTGCCCTCATCCCCATGCAGGAAACCTCCCTCGAGATCTGGGACAGCAAGTATCGCCTCAAGAGCAAGGATGGGGCGCCCATCGACGGCACCATAGATGAGACCTATCAGCGGGTTGCCCGGGCGCTGGCGGCCCAGGAGAGCGAGCCCGATGCCTGGTATGAGCCCTTCCTGTGGGCCCTGCGCAATGGCGCCATCCCGGCGGGTCGTATCACCTCCAATGCAGGGGCCTTCGAGCACAAGCCGGCCACCTCGACCATCAACTGCACCGTCTCCGGCACCATCGAAGATTCGATGGATGACATTCTCGGCAAGGTGCACGAGGCCGGCCTGACCCTGAAGGCGGGCTGCGGCATCGGCTATGACTTCTCGACCCTGCGTCCGCGCGGTGCCTTCGTCTCCGGCGCCGGGGCCTATACCTCGGGCCCGCTCTCCTTCATGGATATCTACGACAAGATGTGTTTCACCGTCTCGTCGGCGGGTGGCCGTCGTGGCGCCCAGATGGGCACCATGGATATCCGCCACCCCGACGTGATCGAGTTCATCCAGGCCAAGCGGGAAGATGGTCGCCTGCGCCAGTTCAACCTCTCCCTGCTCATCACCGAAGAGTTCGTCAAGGCGGTGAAAGAGGATGCGCCCTGGCGGCTCATCTTCCCCTACACCGCCAAGGAGGTGGAGCAGGACGGCATTGCCCTGGACGATCCCGAGCAGGTGATCTGGGCGGACTGGCCGAACAAGGAGGGAGTGGTGATCAACGCGCTGGGGCAGGTGGCCTGCAAGGTCTACAAGACCCTGCCTGCCCGCAAGCTGTGGAACGTCATCATGACCTCCACCTATGACTATGCGGAGCCCGGTTTCATCCTGATCGACAAAGTGAACCAGATGAACAACAACTGGTTCTGCGAGGAGATCCGCGCCACCAACCCCTGCGGTGAGCAGCCCTTGCCCCCCTATGGCGCCTGCCTGCTGGGATCGGTCAATCTGACCAAGTTTGTGCGCGAGCCCTTCACCGAGCGGGCCGCCTTCGACTGGCCCGCGTTTCGCAAGGTGGTGGCCATCTTCACCCGCATGCTGGACAACGTGGTGGAGATCAACCAGCTGCCTTTGCCCAAGCAGCGCGAAGAGATCACCGCCAAGCGCCGCCACGGCATGGGCTTCCTCGGCCTGGGATCGACCCTCACCATGCTGCAGATAAAGTATGGCTCTGCCGCTTCGGTCGCCTTCACCGAGCAGGTCTCCCAGGAGCTGGCGATGACCGGCTGGCAGGAGTCCCTGGCGCTGGCGAAGGAGAAGGGCCCGGCTCCTATCATGGAGGAGGAGTTCGAGGTGACCGGCAAGATGCTGCGGCTGCGCCCCGAGATGGCGGCCGATGGCATCAAGCTCGGCGACAAGGTGAAGGGCAAGGTGCTGCATGCACGCTACAGCCGCTACATGCAACAGGTGGCCGAGGTGGATCCCGCCCTGGTGGCCGCGCTGGCCGAGGTGGGCGGGCGTTTCACCCACCACAGCAGCATAGCGCCGACCGGCACCATCTCTCTATCGCTGGCCAACAACGCCAGCAACGGCATAGAGCCGAGCTTCGCCCATCACTACAGCCGCAACGTCATCAAGGCGGGCAAGAAGAGCAAGGAGAGCGTGGATGTCTACTCCTTCGAGCTGCTGGCCTATCGCGAGCTCGTCAACGCCGGCGCCATGCCCTACACCGAGGATGAGGCCTGCCGTCTGCCGGATTACTTCATCACCGCCGACGACATCAGCCCGGCCCAGCACGTGGATATCCAGGCGGCGGCCCAGCGCTGGATAGATTCGTCCATCTCCAAGACCGCCAACGTACCGACCGACTTCCTGTTCGAGCAGTTCAAGGACATCTACATGTATGCCTCGGACTCCGGCCTCAAGGGCTGCACCACCTTCCGCTTCAACCCGGAGGCCTTCCAGGGGGTGCTGGTGAAGGAGAAGGATCTGGAGAACACTCATTACGAGTTCACTCTGGAGGATGGTTCCGTCATCACGGTGAAGGGGAACGAAGAGATCGAATACGATGGCGAGCTGCACACCGCCGCAAACCTCTACGACGCCTTGAAAGAAGGCTATTACGGTAAATTCTGAGAACAGATTATGGTCAAGAAGATCGACAGGAAAATCGTCGCCTACAAGGTGAAAACCCGGGATGAGCCGCAAGAAGCACCGGCTCCCCAGGATGACGTGGTACACATGCACGAGACTGTGCTGCGTCCGGAGCGGCTGATGGGCACCACCTACAAGCTGAAGACGCCGGAGCATGTCTCCGAGCACTCGCTGTTCATCACCATCAACGACATCATTCTCAACGAGGGCACAGTCCACGAGACGCGCCGTCCGTTCGAGATCTTCATCAACTCCAAGAGCCTGGAACACTACCAGTGGATAGTGGCGCTGACCCGCATCATCTCGGCGGTGTTTCGCAAGGGCGGGGATGTCACCTTCCTGGTGGAGGAGCTGCGTTCCGTGTTCGATCCCAAGGGGGGCTACTGGAACAAGGGCAAGTATGTGCCGTCGCTCATCGCCGAAATTGGCAACGTGATCGAGACCCATCTCACCGAGATCGGCATGCTCAAGGCCACCGGGCTGGATGAGCACCAGCAGGCGTTTCTGGCCGAGAAACAGGCACAGATCCAGGCCGAACAGGAGGCTGACGCCCAGCAGTCAGGCAGCGGCTTCCCGGCCAGTGCGGCGCTCTGCTACAAGTGCCACACCAAGGCGCTGGTGCAGAAGGATGGTTGCATGACCTGCCTCAACTGCGGCGATTCCAAGTGTGGCTAATGGGGCCAACAGGGGCATAAATCAGCTTAAAAGACCGGCCTGTGGGCCGGTCTTGTTTATTGATTGCTTTATATACAGTCAGTTAGGACGGACAAGGGAAATGTTGCACACCGGTAAATTCGGGCGTAGCGTGAGGGGTAATAAAACTGTCACGGCCGTGTGGTTTCAATGACATCTGAGATTCACACACGTGGCACCTTCAGTGCCAAGGAGGATGCTTATGGACAACACGGACCGAAAGCTGTTTATCCTGGATACCAACGTTCTGCTTCACGAACCCCTCGCCATCTACTCCTTCAAAGAGCACGACGTGCTCATCCCCATGACGGTGCTCGAAGAGCTCGACAACATCAAGGATCGCCAGAAGGACGTCAGCCGTGATGCCCGTATCGCCATCCGAGCCCTGGAAGACGTGTTCCGCGATGCGACCCCGGAGCAGATAGTGCAAGGGGTGGCGCTGGCCGGCGAGGCGAGCGGTCGCATCTCCATCTTCAGCGATCACCATCTGCCCCAGGATGCCGAGGTGTTCACCGACAAGGAGGCGGACAACCGCATCATCAACGCGGCCCTCTACCTGCAAAAGCACGAGATGAAACGCCAGGTGGTGCTGGTGACCAAGGACATCAACATGCGCCTCAAGGCCAAGGGGGCGGGCCTTGCCCACGTGGAGGATTATCGCAGCGACCAGCTGATCGACGACATCCGCCTGCTGGCCAAGGGCTTCCAGGTGGTGCCAGGCAGCTTCTGGGAGCGGGTTGGCGAGTGCGACAGCGAGACCCATGGCCGCGACACAGTTCACGTGATCGACTCGAACCTGCTGGAGGGGGTGCACGTCAACCAGTACCTGCTGGACGAGGAGAACTTCTTTGCAGCCAGGGTGCTGAGCCACGACGGCAACAAGATCCGCCTCAAGGATCTGGGCCGCGAGCGGCTGATGTCACGCAAGGCCTGGGGGGTGCATCCCAAGAACATCTATCAGGGCATGGCGCTGGACGCCCTGCTGGATCCGCACATCGATCTGGTGATCCTGACCGGCCCGGCGGGCTGCGGCAAGACCCTGCTCGCCATGGCGGCGGCCCTGGAGTTGGTGATCGAGAAGGGGATCTACGAGAAGGTGATCGTCACCCGCAACACCCCGGAGATTGCCGAGAGCATCGGCTTCCTGCCCGGCACCGAGGAGGAGAAGATGATGCCCTGGCTGGCGGCGGTGACCGACACCCTGGAGGTGCTGCACAAGCAGGACGAGAACATGAGCGGGTCCCTCAGCTACATCATGGAGAAGGCCAACATCCAGTTCAAATCGGTCAACTTCATGCGCGGGCGCAGCATCCAGAACACCTTCGTGCTGCTGGACGAGTGCCAGAACCTGACCGCCTCCCAGATCAAGACCATCATCACCCGCTGCGGCGAGGGGACCAAGATCGTCTGCTCCGGCAACCTGGCCCAGATAGACTCCAACTACCTGAGCCCGGTGACCTCGGGTCTGACCTACATAGTCGAGCGTTTCAAGGACTTCGACGGCAGTGCCAACATCTTCCTGAACGGCGTGGTTCGCAGCCGGCTGGCTTCGTTCGCCGAGGAAAATCTCTGATTTAACGCAATCTCTGCATGAGAAAGGGGAAGCCGGACGGCTTCCCTTTTTTTGATCCCGTTGCCGTCATTGCCCTTGTGTACGGCCAAGGTAGCGCAGCAGCCCGGGGTGCTCGCTGTTCTGCAGTATGTCTGGTTTACCCTGCAGGGCGATGCGCCCCTCGTCCACGAACAACACCTGATCGGCGATCAGCTGGGCATCTTCCGGGGTTATGCCAGGGGGAGACCATCAGCTTGTTGGCCATCCACTATGGAGATAGAGCGCGACCAAGGTAGCGCAGCAGCCCGGGGTGTTCGCTGTCTTGCAGTATGTCCGGTTTGCCCTGCAGGGCGATGCGGCCTTCGTCCACGAACAGCACCTGATCGGCGATCAGCTGGGCATCTTCCGGGGTTATGCCAGGGGGAGACCATCAGCTTGTTGGCCATCCACTATGGAGATAGAGCGCGACCAAGGTAACGCAGCAGCCCGGGGTGTTCGCTGTTCTGCAGTATGTCGGGTTTGCCCTGCAGGGCGATGCGGCCCTCGTCCACGAACAGCACCTGATCGGCGATCAGTTGGGCATCTTCCGGGTTGTGGGACACCATGAGCACAGTGATGCCCTGCTCGCAGGCGAGGCGGGCCACCTCGGCCAGCATCTCCCGGCGCAGGGCGGGATCCAGGGCCGAGAAGGGCTCATCCAGCAGCAGCAGGGGTTTTCCCCGCACCAGGGCGCGGGCCAGCCCCACCCGCTGTTGCTGGCCGCCGGAGAGCTGCTCCGGCAGGCGGCTCAGCATGTCCCCAAGGCCGACCCGCTCTGCCCCCTGTTTCACCTGCTCGCGCTGGGCCTCGCTCAGGCGCAGGCCAGGGTGCATGCCGATGGCGATGTTGTCGAACACCGACAGATGCAGGAAGAGGTTGTGATCCTGAAACAGTGTGGTCACCGGCCGCTCGGCGGGGCCGAGCGGCAGCAGATCGACACCATCGAAACTGAGACGGCCGGACTCCACCGGCACGAAGCCGGCGATCATGCCGAGCAGGGTGGACTTACCGGCACCGCTCGGCCCTATCAGGGCGGTGATTTCCCCTCTGGGCAGGGTGGCGCTGAAGCTGACGCGCCAATCCGGGTAGCTGGTGACCAGTTCATCGATGTTCAGCATTTTTTTCCTCTCAAAGAGTCCGTTCGACCAGCCAGAACAGCCGCAGAAACGGTAGCGCAGGGTTTGTACCTCAATGCTCGCCATTTTTTCCTCCAAGACCCCGCTCAACCAGCCAGAACAGGGAGAAACAGAGCGTGAGCAGCAGCAGGGCGGTGGCGGCCGCCTCGGTCAGCCGGTAGCTGCCGAGTTGCTGATAGAGCAGCCAGGGCAAGGTGGTGAGGGCCTGGCTGCCGAACATGGCGATGGCGCCGAGATCCCCGAGGGACAATATCATGGAGAGCGCCATGGCGAGCGCCAGCGGGCGGCGCAGCAGAGGCCACTCCACCAGTCGCAGGCGATGCAGACCGCGCACCCCAAGGCTGTCCGCCAGCCGGTCGTACTGACGCACCACCAGCTGCATGGGGGCGCTGAGGGTACGCAGCACATAGGGCAGCGCCATCAGGGCGTTGACCAGCACCACCAGCCAGGTGCCCAGGGCAAAGACGTCGACAAAGGGCATGAACATGATGAAGAGACCGGTGGAGAGCACCACTGCCGGGATCATCAGGATCATGGAGCCGCTGGCCTCCCACAGGGCGGCGGCCCGCCGCTTGCGCCCGCGCACCCTCAGGTGGCGGCTGGTGAGCAGCAGACCGGCGCCGAGCAGGGTCGCCAGCGACCCGGCCGCCAGGGCGATGGCCAGGGACTGGCCGCCCGCCTGCCATAGCTGGGGGGATGCCAGCGCCGTCAGCAGGCCGGGGTTGAAACCGGCCACGACTATGGCCAGCAGGGGCGGCAGGAAGATGGCGAGCCCGGTGCAGAGCGCCACGGCATCCACCAGGCCTGTCCCCGGCTGATGGCGATCCGGCCTCAGGCAGGGGCGGCGGCTGGTGAGACGGCTGGCCGGGGTGGTCTGCAGCCTGTGTTGCAGCAGGAGCAGGGCGACGGTCAGCAGCAGCTGTACCAGCGCCAGTCCGCCCGCGGTGGCGAGATCGAAGTCAAAGCGAAGAGCCTGATAGACGGCCACTTCCAGGGTGGTGGACTTGGGGCCGCCGCCCAGCGCCAGCACTGTGGTGAAGCTGGTGAAGCAGAGCATGAAGATGAGGCTGGCGAGCCCCGGCAGTATGCCGCGGATGAGCGGCCACTCCAGCAGCCGGAAGATGTGGGATGAGCGCATGCCGAGCTGGCTGGCGAGGCGCCAGGAGGTCTCGGGGACGCTCTCTATGCTCTGCAGTATGAGGCGCGCCGCCAGCGGCATGTTGAAGAACACATGGGCCAGCAGTATGCCGAACAGGCCGTACAGGTAGTTGCCGGGATCCAGCCCCAGGGCGCGCAGCAGCTGCGGCAGCCAGCCCTGGCGGCCATGCACCGCGACCATGCCGAAGATGGCGATGATGACGGGCAGCACCAGGGAGAGGCCGAACAGCTTGAGCAGCAAGGCCCTGCCGGAGAAGCGGCGCCGCGCCAGGGCACGGGCCACCGGGATGGCTACACCTAAGCTCAGCAGGGTGGAGAGCAGGGCTTGTCCTAAGCTGAAGCCCAGCACATGGCGCAGATAGGGATCGGCCAGCAGGGTGCGGGGAGACAAGGTGCCCGCCTGCCACAGCAGGGCCGCGAGCGGCCCGAGGGACAACAGCAGGATCAGCAGGGTGGCTGCACTGCCCGGCAGCCACCAGAGGGGACGGGAGCCTGCGTTCACTGGGTGACGGCTTGCAGCCATTCGCGGATCCAGTTCTTGCGATTGGCGGCCACGTCATCAGAGGTGAAACTCAGCGGCTTGGCGACCGTGATCATCTGCTCGAAGCCCTTGGGAAGCGGCTGGTCGATCACCGGGTACATCCAGTTGCCGGCAGGGATCTCCTGCTGGAAGGCGGGGCTGACCATGAACTGCAGGAACTGGTCCGCCAGCTTGTCCTGGGCAGCGTTTTTCAGCTTGGCGGCCACTTCCACCTGACGGTAATGCCCCTCTGCGAAGGCGGCCGCCCGGTACTGGGGCTTGTTCTCGGCGATCAGGTGATAGGCGGGGGAGCTGGTATAGGAGAGCACCATGTCCGCCTCGCCGTCGAGGAACATGCCATAGGCCTCGGACCAGCCCTTGGTGACGGTGACCGTCTTTTTGGCCAGCTGTTCCCAGGCGGCGGGGGCCTGATCGCCATAGACAGACTTCATCCAGAGCATCAGCCCCTGGCCCGGGGTGGAGGTGCGGGGATCCTGATAGATCACCTTGAGATCCTGGCGTTCCACCAGCTCTTTCAGGCTCTTGGGGGGCTGCTTGAGTTTGTCCTTGTCGTAGACGAAGGCGAAGTAGCCGTAGTCATAGGGGACGAAGGTGTCATCCTGCCAGCCACCCGGCACCTTGAGGGCGTCGAGTCTGGTGTGATGGGGGGCGAACAGGCCGCTCTGCTTGGCCTCGCTGACCAGGGCATCGTCCAGCCCCAGCACCAGGTCTGCCTTGCTGTGCTGGCCTTCCAGCCGCAGCCGGTTGAGGATGGCGACACCGTCTTCCAGGGCCACCAGATTGAGGGTACAGCCGCACTCCTTCTCGAAGGCCTGCTTGATCTTGGGACCCGGGCCCCATTCGGCGGCGAAGGAGCCGTAGGTGTAGACGGTGAGGGTGTCGGCGGCAAATGCCTGGGCAGAGAGCAGGCCGGTCGCGAGCAGCAGCAGGGTCTTCATCAATGGCACTCCTGTGGGTACTGAGGTGCCATGGGCAGGGGTCTGCTCATCAATGGCACCTCTCTTGTGGTGAGGGCCAGCGGATGAGGGCGCAAAAAACGCGCGCCATGCCTCAAATTCCTCCGCCAGCATTATCTGGATCAGGTTCACGGGTATAATCTCAGCGGTAAACCGCACCCCGTTTGAGCAACGAACCGCATTGTATTGACCTTCTTTGGGGGAGGCCAGCACTATGTTTCACGGGCCGCGCCGTGCGAGCCACCACCAAGGAGGATGCCCCCAGTGATCACCAGCACCAAGGAAAGACGTGCCTTCCAGCGCATGGTCATCAACGCCCCTGTCACCCTGTTCCAGCACCAGCAGGTGCTTGAGGGAGTCTGCCGGGATCTCAGCGCCAATGGCATGGGGGTCGAGGTGAACGAACACGGGTTTGATCTGGCCCAACCCATCCGGGTGAGCCTGGCCACCAGCAGCAACCTGCTGCCCCCCTTCGAGGCCCAGGCCCGCATAGTGCGGGTGCTGGAGGAGGAGGGCGGGCTCTTGCTGGCGCTGGAGTTCCTGCCTCTGACCTGAGTTCGCACGCCACCCTGTTTCATCGACCAGCCACCGGCTGGTCGATGCATTTTCGGCCCGGGCCAACCTTGCCTTCCCGCCCGGATCGCCGCTCCGGGTGCGGCTCAGTTGCTGGCCAGCACGGGTTGGACGCTCAACTGCTTGCTGTCGACCAGCGTCTTGCTGGTGGGGGCGAGCTGGCCCATGGGGAGCTGGGCTGGGCCGCTCGGTTCCAGCAGCAGATAGGTCTCCCCTTGCCAGCTCAGGGTCGCCTGACCCGGGCCGGCCGGCAGCGCCACCCCCAGCAGGGCATGGCCCGGCACGAACACCATGGCCTGCTTCAGCTCGGGAAAGCGCTGGGCCAGCAGGGCCGCCATCAGGGTCACCTTGCTGTCGCAATCCCCCCGGTTCTGCTCCAGCACCTGGCGCGGGCTCAGAAAGCCCTTGCCAGAGCGCCCCGACTGGCTGTCGAGCAGCTGATAGGGGATGGCCTGGATGAAGTCGAGCATATGGGCCACCGTCTTCTGGCGCGCCTCTGTCTCCGTGGCGCCCTCCTGCTTGAGCTGCTCGGCCAGGGGCGCCAGTTCGGCGCGGCTCTCCAGGGCGATGCGCACATGATCCTGCTTGATGGCGGGGGCGCCATCGGGCGGAGTGAAGGGCTGGAAGTAGTGCCGCTTGAGCCACTCGGCCTCCAGTCTGGCCTGCTCCGGCTTGACCCATAGCGAGGCTTCCCTGGCCTTGTCGGCGTTGCGGCTCTTGAGGCTGAGGGCGAGGCTGGGGCGAGAGAGGGAGAACTGCACCTCGGGGAATTCAAGCTCCGCCTGCCGCAGCAAGCTCTGCAGCACCTCCTCCTGCATCCTGGCCGGGCGATAGGCGATGAGCGGCGGCAGCTTGCCCGCCTCCAGCCGGTAGCTGAGTTGCTGGGTCTTGCCATCCCTGTCCTGCCAGCCGACGTTGAGCTGGCCGCCGTTGCTGTTGAAATAGGTCTGCCCGGCGCAGACCGGCAGCGCCAGCCAGAGGCCGCAGAGCAGGGGGAGGGCGATCGTCATCTTCATTCAGGTGTCCCGTCGGGCATGCAGAAGTGGCCGGCCATGCGTGTAGTCTGGCCTGACAATAAAACAGGGAGCCTGGGCTCCCTGTTGATTCTACTCGTTTTATGGCACCTGATGGGTCAAATCCAGCTCGGCTGCTTCGCCTCGAAGGCGCTGATGGCGGCTTCGTGCTGCAGGGTCAGGCCGATGGCATCCAGCCCGTTGAGCAGGCAGTAGCGGCGGAACTCGTCGATCTCGAAGCCGAACGTGAGCGCGCCGGCGCGCACCTGGTTCGCCTCCAGATCCACGTCGAGCTCGATACCCGGCTGGGCGGCAACCAGTTGGAACAGGGCCTCGACCTCTTCTTCTTTCAGGCGTACCGGCACCATGCCGTTGTTGATGGCGTTGCCGTAGAAGATGTCGGCAAAGCTCGGGGCAATGATGGTCTTGAAGCCGTAGTCCGCCAGCGCCCAGGGGGCGTGCTCGCGGCTAGAGCCGCAGCCGAAGTTCTCCCGGGCCAGCAGGATACTTGCACCGGCGAATTGCGGCTGGTTCAGCACGAACTCGGGGTTGGGCTGCACCCCTGCATCGTCAAGGAAGCGCCAGTCGTGGAACAGGTGCTTGCCAAAACCGATGCGGTTTACCTTCTGCAGGAACTGCTTCGGAATGATGGCGTCGGTGTCGACGTTGGCGCTGTCGAGGGGGACGACGATCCCTTTGTGTTGCTTGAAGCCTGTCATCTTGTTCTCCTCGTAATTACAGCGCGCGAATATCGGCGAAACGGCCGGTGACGGCGGCGGCGGCGGCCATGGCCGGGCTCACCAGATGGGTGCGGCCGGCACGGCCCTGACGCCCTTCGAAGTTGCGGTTGCTGGTGGAGGCGCAGCGCTCCCCCGGTTGCAGCCGGTCGTTGTTCATGGCCAGACACATGGAGCAGCCGGGCAGGCGCCACTCAAAGCCAGCCTCGAGGAAGATCTTGTCCAGCCCCTCGGCCTCTGCCTGGGCCTTCACCTGCTCGGAGCCTGGCACCACCAGGGCCTGTACCCCGGCGGCCACCTTACGGCCACGGGCGATGGCGGCGGCGGCGCGCAGATCCTCGATGCGGCTGTTGGTGCAGGAGCCGATGAACACCTTGTCGATGGTGACGTCACAGAGCTTCTGGCCCGGCTGCAAGTCCATGTAGGCAAGCGCCTTGCGGGCGGACTGCTGCTCCATCAGATCGCTGAAGGATTCCGGCGCCGGAATGGGTTCATTGACGGCGATCACCTGACCCGGGTTGGTGCCCCAGGTCACCTGAGGGGCGATGGCGGCGGCGTCCAGCACCACTTCGGCATCGAAGGTCGCGCCCTCGTCGCTCTTGAGGGTTTGCCAATGGGCGATGGCCTGCTCCAGCGCCTCGCCGGTGGGGGCGAATACCTTGCCGCGGATGTAGTCGATGGTGGTCTGATCCGGGGCTATCATTCCCGCCTTGGCGCCGAGCTCAATGGCCATGTTGCACACCGTCATGCGCCCTTCCATGGAGAGACCCCTGATGGCATCGCCTGCGAACTCCACCACGTAACCGGTGCCGCCGGCAGCGCCGACCTTGCCTATGATGGCCAGCACCACGTCTTTCGCGCTGATGCCATCGCTCAGCTTGCCATTGACAGAGATACGCATGGTCTTGGCCCGGCCCTGCTTCAGGGTCTGGGTCGCCATCACGTGTTCCACTTCGGAAGTGCCGATGCCAAACGCGAGCGACCCGAAGGCGCCGTGAGTAGCGGTGTGGGAGTCGCCGCAGACTATGGTGGTGCCGGGCAATGTGATGCCGAGCTCGGGGCCCATCACGTGGACTATGCCCTGGTATTTGTGGTTCAGATCGTAGAGACGGACCCCGAACTCCTTGCAGTTGGCTGCCAGGGTCTCCATCTGGATGCGGGCCATCTCGCCGGAGGCGGCGATGTCCTTGGTGGTGGTGGAGACGTTGTGATCCATGGTGGCCCAGGTCAGATCCGGGCGGCGCAGCGGGCGTTTCATGGCGCGCAGGCCGTCGAACGCCTGGGGGCTGGTCACTTCGTGCACCAGATGGCGGTCGATGTAGATGAGGGGGGTTTCCCCTTCCACTTCCCGGACCACGTGGGCGTCGAACACTTTCTGATAGAGGGTCTTGGACATTGCTCTGTATTCCTTGTTATGTGCTGCGTGGCTCAGATCCGTGCGGCTATCTGGCTGCCCATCTCGGCGGTACTTTGCACCGGGTGCTGTGCGTTACCCTGATGCAGATCGGCGGTGAAGTAACCCTCGGCCAGGGCCTGGGCCACGGCCTGCTCTATGGCCTGGGCGGCGGCTTCCTGGCCCAGGCTGTAGCGCAGCATCAGGGCGGCTGAGAGGATCTGGGCGATGGGGTTCGCAATGCCCTTGCCGGCGATGTCCGGGGCCGAGCCACCGGCCGGCTCGAACAGACCGAAGCCGGATTCGTTCAGGCTGGCTGAAGGGAGCAGCCCCATGGAGCCGGTGATCATGGCGCACTCGTCGGAGAGGATGTCGCCGAACAGGTTGGAGCAGAGCAGCACGTCGAACTGGGACGGATCCTTGATGAGCTGCATGGTGGCGTTGTCGATGTACATATGGTTCAGTTCGACGTCGGGATAACCCTTGGCAACCTGGGTCACCACCTCGCGCCACAGGATGGAGGAGGCGAGCACGTTGGCCTTGTCGATGGAAGTCACTTTGCTGCGGCGCACCCGGGCGGATTCGAACGCTATCTTGGCGATGCGCTCGATCTCGAAGCGGTGATACACCTCGGTGTCGAATGCTTTCTCGTTCGCACCTTCCCCTTCGCGCCCCTTGGGCTGGCCGAAGTAGATGCCACCGGTCAGCTCCCGCACGCAGGCGATGTCAAAGCCGCGATCCGAGATGTCGGCACGCAGGGGGGAGAACTGCTCCAGGCCGGTGTAGATACGGGCCGGGCGCAGGTTGCAGAACAGCTTGAAGTGGGCGCGCAGGGGCAGCAGTGCGCCGCGCTCCGGCTGATCGTTCGGTGGCAGGTGCTCCCACTTGGGGCCGCCCACCGAGCCAAACAGCACGGCATCGGCCGCTTCGCAGCCCGCTATGGTGCTTTGGGGCAGCGGGGTGCCGTGGTTGTCGATGGCGATGCCACCCACGTCGTGGCGATCATAGTCGAGGGAGAAGCCGAATTTGGTCTGCACCTTTTCCAGTACCTTGATGGCCTCTGCCATCACTTCCGGGCCAATGCCGTCCCCCGGCAATACTGCGATCCGATAACTGCTCATACTCTCTCCGTCCTGATGTTGTCTTGAGTTCCATCTGCCCAGTGACCCGATACTGCGATCCTATACCTGTTCAGACTGTCTCCGTTCTGATGTTGTCTTGAGTTCCATCTGCCCAGTGACCCGATACTGCGAGCCTATGCCTGTTCAGACTGTCCCCGTCCTGATGTTGTCTTGAGTTCCATCTGCTCAGTGAGTCGATCACACGCTGTTCAGACGGTTTCCGATTTGATGTTGTTATTGCGTTCCATCTGCTCGGCGACCTGATCGGCACGCCAGATGCTGTTGATGACATGGACCAGGGCCTGGGCCGAGGATTCGATGATGTCGGTGGCCAGCCCCATGCCATGGAATTTGCGGCCCTTGTATTCGGCGACTATGTCGACCTGGCCGAGGGCATTCTTGCCTTCCCCCTTGCCCTTGAGCTCGTACTTGTCGATGCGGATCTCGTAGCCGGTGATACGGTTGATGCACTGGTAGACAGCATCCACAGGGCCGTTGCCGGTGGCCGCTTCGCAGATCAGATCCTGACCCACCTTGAGCTTGACCGAGGCGGTGGCCAGCACAGAGCTGCCGCTCTGCACCCCGAGGTACTCCAGCTTGAAGTGCTCGGGCTCCTCGTGGATCTGGCTGAAGAAGGCCAGCGCCTCGAGATCGTAATCGAACACCTGCCCCTTCTTGTCGGCCAGGACCAGGAACTTGCCGTAGAGGTGGTCGAGATCGTAGCTGCTCTCGGCGTAGCCCATGCTCTCCATGCGGTGCTTGATGACGTGGCGGCCGGAGCGGGAGGTCATGTTGAGGTTGTTCTGGGTGAGGCCGATGCTCTCGGGAGTGATGATTTCGTAGGTGTTCTTGGCCTTGAGCACGCCGTCCTGATGAATGCCGGAGCTGTGGGAGAAGGCGTTGGCCCCGACGATGGCCTTGTTCGGCTGCACCGGCATGTTGCACAGCTGACTGACCAACGTGCTGGTGCGGTGGATCTCGTTGTGACGGATGTTGGTGTGCACCCCGAGCAGGTCGGCGCGGGTTTTCAGGATCATCGCCACCTCTTCCAGGGAGCAGTTGCCCGCCCGCTCGCCGATGCCGTTGATGGTGCACTCGATCTGGCGGGCCCCCATCTGTACGGCACCGATGGAGTTCGCCACCGAGAGGCCCAGATCGTCGTGGCAGTGCACCGAGATGATGGCCTGGTCGATGTTCGGCACCCGGTTGAACAGGGTCTGGATGATGCCGGAGAATTCGGTCGGCACCGTGTAGCCCACGGTATCCGGGATGTTGATGGTGCGGGCACCTGCCTTGATGGCGGCCTCCACCATGCGGCAGAGGTTGTCAATCGGCGTGCGGCCCGCATCCTCGCAGGAGAACTCCACATCGTCTGTGTAGCGCAGGGCGTGCTTGATGGCGCCGACCCCCATCTCCAGCACGTCTTCGAAGCTCTTTTTCAGTTTGCTTTCGACGTGGATGGAGGAGGTGGAGATAAAGGTGTGGATGCGGAAGGCTTCGGCGACCCGCAAGGCTTCGCCGGCGGCATCGATGTCCTTGGGCAGGGCGCGGGCGAGGGCGCAGACCCGGCTGTTCTTGATGTGACGGGCTATGGTCTGCACCGATTGAAAATCACCGGGGGAGGAGACAGGGAAGCCCACTTCCATGATGTCGACACCGAGTCGTTCCAGCGCCTGGGCAATCTGCAGCTTCTCCTTGACCGTCAAGCTGGCCGACAGCGCCTGCTCGCCATCACGCAAGGTGGTATCGAATATGATGACTCGATCTGACATGTGACTTCCCTCTTCCTAAGTTCGGTGCGTGCATCCTGCATTGGCATAAAAAAACCCGTGCGGGGTGCACGGGTTTTTGTAAATTCCGGCTATGCCTTAGCCCGGCTACAAGGATCCCGCGCGAGGAGTCGCGATTAGGGAGAGCAGTAGTAGCGGAGCGGCAATATACATGATGACTCAATCCTTCCAGTCGATAACGCTACTACCAATATCGAGATTTTTATGCTGTGTCAACTCGAAAGGACAGGTTCAATTCACTGTGTTATTTAATCGGATTGTAAAGGAGTGCAAATTTCCTTGTCCCATATTCGGTTCATGCCTGATTATCTGGTCGTTCCTGCTGTACTCGATCACCCGCACAATCAGATCGACTTATCAGCCCTTGCTGAATTATCTGAGGTATTCCATGGAAAAACGCAGACCTGGCCGTCCGGTCGGACGTTCCGACATTCGCGACAAGCTGCTCGCCGCCGCACGCGAACGTTTTCTCAACACCCCCTACAGCAAGGTGACGACCCGCGAGATCGCCGAGCTGGCTGGCTCCAATCTGGCGATGATCCACTACTACTTCGGCAGCAAAGAGGGCCTCTACAAGGCGGTGCTGGGGGATGTGGCCGAGCCGCTGGATCAGGCCTGGCATGACGAGAGCAGCAACCGCAGCCTGACCGATCTGCTCAATACCTACTATCAGGTGATGGCACCGAACAGCGAGCTGACTTCCGCCATCTCCAGCGCATTATCAACCGAGAAGAGTCCGGGGCGGGATTTTGTATTGAATCGTCTGCTGGAGCGTCAACTGCCCCAGTTCGATGCCCTGCTCGAGTCCATGCGCTCCAATGGCCAGCTGGGTGACAACCTGGATCCCGAGATGCTGAAGATCTCCTTCCTCAGCATGATGTGGCAGCCCTTCGTGATGAAGGATCTCTACGAACAGGTGTTCGGCCTGACGGTGGACGAGAGCTTCATGAGCCGGTTGGCGGCCCACAATTGCCAGTTGATGGAGAACGGCCTGCGCGGTTCCCTGAACTGAGTCTTCCCGGGTAAAAACTGAAAAAAGGGCCGCATGGCCCTTTTTTGCATGGCGCATGTCACAAATCTGTTATCTCTCCTTCAACCAAGTGTCACTCCGCCGCCCTAGTCTGCAGGCAAGACTCAAGAGCAGGAGGCGTGATGAACAAGATCCAGCAATGGGACCTGCGGGTGTGCCGCGTCTGCCTGCTCCATCCCTACAACGGGCCGCAGGCCAGGATCAGCCGGCTCGTCTCCCGCACCGGTGACGGTCCCCTCTACGCCGTGCTGGCCGCCCTGCTCTGGTGGCAGGGGGAGGCGCAGCGGGACCTGGTGCAAGTCGCCCTGCTGGCCTTTGCCGCCGAGCTGCCGCTCTATCTGCTGCTCAAGAATGCCCTGAGACGCCAGCGCCCCGTGGGCTTGCCGGTCTTCATCACCCCCTCCGATCGCTACAGCCTGCCCTCCGGCCATACCGCCGCCGCCTTCCTGATGGCCACCGTGCTGGCGGCAAGTTTTCCGCTCTGGGCGCCCCTGCTGTTTCTCTGGGCCATATTGGTCGGGGCGTCGCGGCTGCTGCTCGGGGTGCACTATCTGAGCGATCTGGTGGCCGGCGCCCTGCTCGGGGGTGGCTGCGCCCTGTGGGCGCTCGGCTGGAGCCAGGGATGAGGATACTGTTCGGGGTACAGGGGACCGGCAACGGTCATATCAGTCGCAGCAGGACTCTGGCGCGCGCATTGAAGGGCAGGGGGATAGAGGTCGACTACCTGTTCAGCGGTCGCGCCGCCGACGGTTACTTCGAGATGGGGGAGTTCGGGGAGTACCGCACCTTCCCCGGCATCAGTTTCGTCAGCCATCAGGGCCGCATCTCGGGCTGGCGTACCCTCAAGGGACTCTCCCCCCTGCGCTTCTGGCAGGACATGCGGGCGCTGGACTGCCGGGATTACGATCTGGTGATCAGCGATTTTGAGCCACTCAGTGCCCATGCCGCCCGGCGCTGGCAAAAACCGAGTCTGACCATCAGCCATCAGGCCAGCTTTGACTGGCCCATTCCGCGCTGGGGAGAGAGTGGCTTCAACCGCCAGCTGATGCGCCACTTCGCCCCGGTGAGCCGCGCTCTGGGGTTGCACTGGTTCCACTTCGGTCAGCCGCTGCTGCCCCCCATCATAGATCTCATGACCCCGGTCCCGGACAACCAGCAGATCCTGGTCTATCTGCCATTCGAGCAGACAGAGCAGATAGCTGCGCTGCTGTCGCGCTTTGGCCAGCAGCGCTTCGTCTGCTTTCACCCCGGCCTTAGCAAGGCCAGTCAATGGCGCAACATCCGCTTCGAGCCTGCGGCCCGGGAGGGGTTCAAGCTGGCGCTGGCCGGTTGCCGGGGCGTCATCAGCAATGCAGGGTTTGAACTGGCCTCGGAGGCGCTGTCTCTGGGCAAGAAGCTGTTGGTCAAGCCGCTCGGCGGCCAGTTCGAGCAGCTGACCAACGGCAGGACCCTGGAGTTGATGGGGCTCGCCCAGTTGATGGAGACGCTGGATGCCAATGCGGTGCGGAGCTGGCTGGAGGCGCCGGCACCCGGCAGAGTGCATTACCCCGACGTGGCGGGGGCGCTGGCCGACTGGCTGCTGGCCGGTGCCGAGGAAGATAGTGAGTCTCTCTCCCGCCGCCTGTGGGCCAGGACCCTCTTCCCGGAGGAGGTGTGCGATCGCCTCAGCGAACTGGCGGGCAACCCGACATTGGCCCGTCCCTGGTTATCGCAACTCAGCGCCTTTGACTAGACTGAGTTGATCCCACCAAGGAGAGGACGGACACCATGCGCTTTACCAATGAAAACGGCGACACCATGACCCTGGCAGACAATCTCACCCTGCATGAGCTGCTCGACATGGGGGTCAGCATCTCGGTCTGCGAAGAGACGGATCCGGATCAGCAGATCTGGCTGGCGGAGCCGGAAGACGAGCACTGAGACGCGTTGGTTTTGACGGCCCGCCCTCTGGGGGCGGGCCATTTATTTCCATCCCGGCCCGGATTGGCAGCATGATCCGCTAGTTTCTCCCCCATACCCCCCGCTTTGTTTCCGGTCTGGTGACCAAGTCACTGAATGTTAATAGCTGTTTGAAATTTATGACTGTTCTGGTCAGACAAAGCCGTGGACAAGCGTTCACAAGCGGGTTAAGTTGGTTTTTCACCCGCTTTTCGGGTGAATGATGGAAAAAACCTATTTTTCTACTATCGACGGCTCCGAACTCGCCTGGTCTGGATGCAGACAACAACAAGAGACGGATCGGCGCTGCCGGGAAGCAGCGGACTGTCGGTAGCTTTCGCTTAACGGAGCAAAGCCTGGAGGGCTTTATCATGGAGATGTTATCAGGCGCCCAGATGGTGGTTAGAGCGCTGGAAGATCAGGGAGTGGAACACGTTTTCGGCTACCCTGGTGGCTCAGTGCTCGACATCTATGACGCTCTCTTCGAAAACGGCAAGATGGAGCATGTCCTGGTGCGGCACGAGCAGGCCGCGGTGCACATGGCGGACGGTTACGCCCGCTCCACCGGCAAGGTGGGCACTGTGCTGGTGACCTCGGGTCCCGGCGCCACCAACTGCATCACCGGCATCGCCACCGCCTACATGGACTCGATCCCCCTGGTGATCCTGTCCGGTCAGGTGCCGACCAGCATGATAGGGGAGGACGCGTTCCAGGAGACCGACATGATCGGCATCTCCCGCCCTGTGGTGAAGCACAGCTTCCTGTGCAAGAAGGCCAGCGACATTCCCGACGCCATCAAGAAGGCCTACTACATTGCCGCCAGTGGCCGCCCGGGGCCCGTGGTGGTGGACTTGCCCAAGGACGTGCAGAACCCGAAAGAGAAATTCCCCTACCAGTATCCCGAGTCCGTTTCCCTGCGCTCCTACAATCCGACCAAGGCCGGACACAAGGGCCAGATCAAGCGGGCTGCCAAGCTGCTGACCGAGGCGAGCCGTCCGGTCATGTACGTGGGTGGCGGCGCCATCAATGCCAATGCGGATCATCTGGTGACCAAGCTGGCGGAGCTGCTGAACCTGCCGGTGACCACCACCCTCATGGGGCTGGGAGCCTTCAGCGGCACCCACCCGCAATTCATCGGCATGCTCGGCATGCACGGCACCTTCGAAGCGAACAAGAGCATGCACAACGCGGATCTCATCTTCGCAGTGGGTGCCCGCTTCGATGACCGCGTCACCAACAACGTGAGCAAGTTCTGCCCCAACGCCACCATAGTCCACATCGACATAGACCCCACCTCCATCTCCAAGACGGTGCAGGCCCATGTGCCCATCGTCGGCTCGGTGGAAACCGTGCTGGAGCAGATGCTGGAAGTGATCCGCGAGTGCGGCTTCGACAACGACAAGCAGGCACTGGCGGACTGGTGGAGCCAGATTGATCAGTGGCGCTCCCGCAACTGCCTGGCCTACGAGACCCACCCCACCCTGATCAAACCGCAGCAGGTCATCGAGGCGCTCTACAAGGTGACCAAGGGGGAGGCCTTCGTCGCCTCCGACGTGGGTCAGCACCAGATGTTTGCCGCCCTCTACTACCCGTTTGCCAAGCCGCGCCAGTGGATCAACTCCGGTGGTCTCGGCACCATGGGCTTCGGCATTCCGGCCGCCATGGGGGCCCAGTTTGCCAACCCGGATGCCGTGGTCTGCTGCGTCACCGGCGACGGCTCTGTGCAGATGAACATCCAGGAGCTCTCCACCTGCATGCAGTACGGGGTGCCCATCAAGATCATCTCCATCAACAACCGCGCCCTCGGCATGGTCAAGCAGTGGCAGAAGATGTTCTACGGCGGCCGTCACAGCCACTCCTACATGGAATCCCTGCCGGACTTCGTCAAGCTGGCGGAAGCCTATGGCCACGTCGGCATCGCGGTGAGCGATCCCGCCGAGCTGGAGAGCGCCATGGAGAAGGCGTTCGCCATGAAGGATCGGCTGGTGTTCATGGATATCTCGGTCGACCCGGACGAACACGTCTATCCGATGCAGATCAAGTTTGGAGCCATGGACGAGATGTGGCTGAGCAAGACGGAGAGGACCTGACGATGGGACATATCATTTCGGTCGTACTGGTGGAGCCCGCCATCGATGAGATGTGGCTGAGCAAGGCGGGGGAAACATCATGAGACATATAATTTCCGTTCTGCTGGAGAACGAATCTGGCGCCCTGAGCCGTGTGGTGGGCCTCTTCTCCCAGCGCGGCTACAACATAGAGACCCTGACGGTGGCCCCCACCGAGGATCCCACCCTGTCGCGCATGACCATTGTCACCATGGGTGACGAGCGGGTGCTGGAGCAGATCCAGAAGCAGCTGCACAAGCTGGTGGACGTGCTCAAGGTGTGCGATTTGAGCGAAGGGGAACACATCGAGCGGGAGATCGCCCTAGTCAAGGCGCGCGCCGCCGGTGGTGCCCGCGACGAGCTGAAACGGCTGGCGGATATCTTCCGTGGCCAGATCGTCGATGTCACCCCCGAGCAGTACACAGTGCAGCTGGTGGGCACCAGCGAGAAGCTGGACGCCTTCATCAAGACTGCCGCCCAGACCAACGAGATCATCGAAGTGGTGCGCTCCGGTGTCTGCGGCATCTCCCGGGCGGACAAGTCCCTGCGTCCCTGATGCGGCCGGACGTGGACATGGTTGTTCAAGGGCTCTTCGGAGCCCTTTTGTAATTTGGCCGGGTGGTGCGCCTCAAGCTGTCTGCGGCATCTCTCGTGCGGACAAGTCCCTGCGTCCCTGATGCGATTGGACGTGGAAATGGTTGTTCAAGGGCTCTTCGGAGCCCTTTTGTGATTTGGCAGAGTGGTGCGCCTCAAGCTGTTTGCGGCATCTCCCGGGCGGACAAGTCCCTGCGTCCCTGATATCAGGGGCTGGTAACCTGTCCAAAGGGGCTCTTCGGAGCCCCTTTCTCATGGTCGCTCGAGGGGGGAGAAGTGCTGACCGGAACTGTCATTTTCTTTCAAATGATCGGTAAACTATCCACAAAAGCTGTGGAAAACTCTGTAGATTAGCGGTGTGTCTGGCGTTAGTCTGCTGATCTTAAAGGGATATTCTGATTTGATCCTGACTGGATCGCAATTGTGCAATCCCCCTGCGCGGGTGTGAGTGTTTGCTTATCGCCGGCGCCTTGCCAGATGAGCCCCAGCGTCAGCTCGGGGGATCTGCTCAGGATCCTGATTTGATCTTGTGGATCAACATCTCGCCGCCATAAAAAAACCCGCCGGAAGGCGGGTTTTTCACAGGGTCAGCGCGGGCGATATTACTCGGCCTGGGCTGCCTGGATACCGGTCAGGGCGATGGTGTAGACGATGTCGTCTACCAGGGCGCCACGGGACAGGTCGTTGACCGGCTTGCGCATGCCTTGCAGCATGGGGCCGATGGAGACCAGCTCGGCGGAGCGCTGTACCGCCTTGTAGGTGGTGTTGCCGGTGTTCAGATCCGGGAACACGAACACGGTGGCTTTACCCGCGACCGGTGAGTTCGGTGCCTTGGACTTGGCCACGTTCTCCATGATGGCCGCGTCGTACTGCAGCGGGCCGTCGATGATGAGGTCGGGACGCTTGGCCTTGGCCAGCTCGGTCGCTTCGCGCACCTTCTCGACGTCCGCGCCGGCGCCAGAGGTACCGGTGGAGTAGGAGATCATGGCGACGCGCGGCTCGATGCCGAAGGCGGCAGCGGAGTCGGCGGACTGGATGGCGATCTCGGCCAGCTGTTCGGCGCTCGGATCCGGGTTGATGGCGCAGTCACCGTACACCAGCACCTGATCAGGCAGCAGCATGAAGAAGATGGAGGAGATGAGGGACGAGCCCGGGGCAGTCTTGATGATCTGCATCGGCGGACGAATGGTGTTGGCTGTGGTGTGCACGGCGCCGGAAACCAGGCCGTCCACTTCGCCACGCTCCAGCATCATGGTGCCCAGCACCACGTTGTCTTCCAGCTGTTCGCGGGCGACCACTTCGGTCATGCCCTTGTTCTTGCGCAGCTCGACCAGACGCGGCACATAGCGCTCGCGCACTTCCAGCGGGTCGATGATCTCGACGCGATCGGTCAGTACCACACCCTGCTGTTCGGCGACGCGACGGATCTCTTCCGGGTTGCCCAGCAGCACCGGACGGGCGATGCCACGCTCGGCACAGATGGCGGCAGCCTTGATGGTCCGCGGCTCTTCCCCTTCCGGCAGCACGACGCGCTTGTTGGCCTGACGGGCCAGCTCGGTCAGCTGATAGCGGAACGCCGGCGGGCTCAGGCGACGGGAGCGGGTGGACTTGGCAGAGAGAGACTCGATCCAGTGCTTGTCGATGTGGCCAGCCACATAGTCCTGCACCAGCTCGATACGCTCGCGGTCATCTTCCGGGATGTCGACGTTGAAGTTCTGCAGGCTGACGGCGGTCTGCCAGGTGTTGGTGCCGGTGATCATGATCGGCAGGCCGGTAGCCATGGCCTGTTGGCACAGGGCGATGACTTGCGGCTCAGGGTGGTAGTTGCCGGTCAGCAGCAGGGCACCCAGCTTGACGCCGTTCATGGCGGAGAGGCAGGCGGAGACGATGACGTCGGAGCGGTCGCCTGAGGTCACCAGCAGGCTGCCCGGACGGAAGTGCTCGATCATGTTGTGGATGGAGCGGGCACAGAAGGTCACGGTCTGCAGGCGACGGCTGTCCAGCTCACCCTTGTGCAGGATCTTGGCGGCCAGGTGCTTGGCGAGATCCTTGGCACGCGGGGCGATCAGCTGGGTGTTCCAGGGGATGCAGCCGAGGATGCGCAGCGGGCTCTTGCCGAACACCTGCAGCACTTCCAGGTTGTGGGCGGTGTCGGAGGTGTGGTGGTGCGCCTCGAACATCTCGGTCAGATCGGGGCGGGTCACGCCGTGCTCGTCAACCGGTGCCCCCACCTTGTTGATGACGCAGCCCACGATGCGTGGGTTGCTGACGCCACCGAAGTTGGAGCAGGCCAGCTCGATGCGCTCTTTGAGCTTCTGGCTGGAGTCGTTGCCCGGATGGGTCACGAACACCATGTCGGCATCCAGCGCCTTGGCGACGTCGTAGTTCAGCTTGTTGGCAAAGGGTTGCTTGTCGGTCGGCACCAGGCCTTCGATCACCACCACTTCGGCACCGCTGGTCTTCACGTGCTCTTCGAAGCGGGCCACGATCTCTTCCAGCAGGATATCGGTGTTGCTGGAGGTGATCATGTTCTCGGCGTAGGAGAGGGCGAACGGCTCGGGCGGGTTGATGTTGGCGGCGGCGCGGATCACGGCGGTGGAGCGCTCGGTACCGGTTTCACCCGGACGCGGCTGGGCAACCGGTTTGAAGAAGCTGACATTGACACCGTGACGTTCCATGGCGCGAACGACGCCAAGGCTCACGGAAGTTACGCCGACACCAGTGCCGACCGGGATGAGCATAATAGTGCGTGCCACTTATTACCCCTTGTTCATTTTTGGGATCAGGAAAAGGCCGCCCTGGGGCGGCCTTGCTCTACAGCTAATTTATGCGCCGACCAGTTCCAGCGCGTCGTGGGCGATGACCCACTCTTCGTTGGTCGGGATAACCAGGGCTTTGGTGGAGCCAGCCTTGGTGATCTCGCCACCCTTGCCGAAGCGCGCCTTCAGGTTGGCGTCGTGGTCGACGTCAAAGCCCAGCAGGCCCAGCTTGTTCAGGGTGATCTCACGGATCGGGGCGGAGTTCTCGCCGATGCCACCGGTGAAGACCACGGCATCCAGACGACCGTCCATGGCGGCGGCGTAGGCACCGATGTACTTGGCCAGACGGTAGCAGTACACGTCCATGGCGCGCTTGGCTTCTTCCTTGCTGTCGTAGTTGTCTTCAACGAAACGGCAGTCGGAGGTGACTTCGGTCAGACCCTGCAGGCCGGATTCCTTGGTCAGCATGGTGTTGATCTCGGCGACGCTCATGCCCAGCTTGTCGTGCAGGAAGAAGATGATGGCCGGATCGATGTCACCGGAACGGGTACCCATCACCAGGCCTTCCAGCGGGGTCAGACCCATGGAGGTGTCGACGGACTTGCCGTTCTTGATGGCGCAGACGGAGCCGCCGTTGCCCAGGTGGCAGTTGATGATGTTGAGCTCTTCAACCGGCTTGTTCAGCTGCTTGGCGGCTTCCAGGCTGATGTAGTAGTGGCTGGTGCCGTGGGCGCCGTAGCGACGGATGCCGTTCTCTTTGTAGAGCTTGTACGGCAGGGCGTACAGGAAGGCTTCTTCCGGCATGGTCTGGTGGAACGCGGTGTCGAACACGGCGACGTTCTTCTCGGCCAGCTCAGGGAAGACCTTGAGGGCGGCACGGATGCCGATCAGGTGAGCCGGGTTGTGCAGCGGAGCGTAAGGAATGGCGGCTTCGATACCGGCGATCACGTCTTTGCAGATCCGCACGGAAGAAGTGAATTGCTCGCCGCCGTGTACCACGCGGTGGCCGATGGCAATCAGGTTCTTGGACAGTTCAGGGTTGAGCGGCAGGATCTTGTGGACGATGTAGTCCAGCGCTTCCTGGTGAGCGGCACCGGCACCCAGATCGGCGCTGCCCTTTTCGCCGTTGAGCTTCCACTTGATGCGGGCGTCGTCGAGGTTGAAGCACTCGGCCAGGCCGGACAGCAGATCATCACCGGTGGTTGCGTCAATGACAGCAAACTTCAGGGACGAGCTGCCACAGTTAAGAACAAGAACCAGCTTACTCATGAATAAATCCTATCGCAGATTGGGTTGGGTTGGAGGATGCGCCGGACGCGGTGCGCCCAAAAACTATCAACTTATCCTTATGAGGGTTGGCAATCTGTTGCTTGCCCCTTGTATAGTGATACAAGACCCGGAATTCTGACGTCCCTGACAGGCCAGCAGCAAACCACTGGCGTAAAAATTGGGCGTACAAAGGATAACCTGATTGTTGAAAAATAACAAAGTCATCCTCAACCTTTGTTATTGCCTCTCAAATATTGTCGAGGTTTTGCCGTTAATACGTTCAAAAAGAGCTCGGAGGTAGTATGAGCATGAACATTTTTGGAACTAAATTACAGCAAGGCCGTCATTATATGACTCTTTGGCCGCGCCGTCCCGAGCTTAATTCCATGTTCCCGGAGAATCGGGTGATCAAGGCCACCGAGTTCGCCCTCAGGGTCATCCCGGCCCTCGCCGTGCTCAGCGTCATGCTGCAGTTCCAGTTCGGCGAGCTGCACTACTGGCCCTCCGTCATGGCCTCAGTGTTGTTCCTGCTCAGTCTGCCGCTGCAAGGCTATTACTGGCTCGGCCAGCGTGCCGATACCCGCCTTCCGCCTTCCCTCGCCAACTGGTATCGGGAGATCAACGGCAAGATGAACGAGCAGGGGGGTCATCGTCAGCTGGTGGCCCGCCCCCGTTACGAGGAGCTGGCCGATACCCTCAACGCCGCCTTCAAACAGCTGGACAAATCCTTCCTCTACGAATAACCCCGGCAGGGGAGCAAAAGGCGCCATCAGGCGCCTTTTTCACATTCAGGCGGCCAGCACCTTGCTGATCTCCTGGATGGAGAGCTTGTACTGACGGGGGCACTGACGCCAGGCCGCCAGCATGCGCTGGTACTTGTCGCGCATGGCGATGTCGCTGGAGAGCTCGTCGCAGGGGCAGGGCAGCTCGGGGAAGCGCTTGTCCACCTCCAGCAGGAAGCAGACATAATCCGCCAGTTCCCGCTCCTGGCTGCGGCTGTAGCCGTTGAAGGCCAGGCGACTCTCGTTCACCTCGGCCCGGGTACCGGCGTCGAGGTTGCCCCAGGAGATGGCCAGCGCGTGGTGCAGCTCCAGGGTATCCAGCACCTCCTGGCAGGTGGCGAGATCCAGGTGGCCGAAGCTCTTCTCCAGCTCGAGGATCTGCAGGCAGTAGCCACGTTCGACTATGGTGCTGGCCCGCTGGTAAAACGCCGCCTTCTCCGGATTGAGTTTGGCCAGGATCTCGTACTGATTGCTCAGGATCAGGCGTTCGGTATGGCTCATGTTCATGGGCTGTCTCGCTGGAAAATGAATCTGGGGCCACGTTAACCCATATCCAGGATGAATTTTTTGATCTGATAGGGGAGGTTGGCGAGAAAAACGGGGAGGAGGGCGCAATAGGGGCGCTGCTGTTGGCTGGAGATTCCCGGCTCTTGCGCGGCAGAACAGGGGGCAAATGATCAGGGCCTGCATCTGCAGGCCCTGTTGTCGTGTTTGAACTTGCGGGGGTCAGCCCTTGACGAGGTCGAGCACCACCTGATGGTGATCGCTGGTCTTGAACTTGTCGAAGCGATGGGCCACCTTGCCCTCCTCATTGATGAGGAAGCTCAGTCGATGGATGCCGTCATACTCCTTGCCCATGAACTTCTTCGGGCCCCAGACGCCAAAGGCATCGGCGACCGCATGATCCTCATCGGCCAGCAGCCGGAAGTTCAGGTTGTCGCGCTCCTCGAATTTTTTCAGGCGCTTGGCCGGATCCGGACTGATGCCGAGCACCACCACATTGAGTGCGGCCAGCTCGGCATTGACGTCGCGCAGGCCGCAGGCCTGGGTGGTGCAGCCCGGGGTCATCGCCTTGGGATAGAAATAGATGAGCACCTTCTTGCCCCGCAGGGAGGACAGGCTGACCTGCTGACCATCCTGATCGGAGAGGGAAAAATCGGGGGCCTGAGTACCAACTTGTAGTGGCTGCATGGGGTCTCCTCGGATAAACGCCGTCAGGCGTATTTGTGATTGACGATGAACTCGAATGACTCGGCACCCAGTTCACGACAGAAATCGGCGAAGGCCGTCTTCGAGTCCGCCGCCTCCCCCTGCTTGGCCTGATTGAGCTGGAAATTGGCCTTGAGCAGGTTGAAGGGTTGCTGCTCGAGGGTGACGGTCTGCATGGCCTGGATATCCCAGCCGTGATCGCTGAAGAACTGGGTGCACTGGCTTACGATGCCCGGCTGATCCCGGATCAGCACCTCGGCGCTGGCGCTGATGTCATATTGCAGGGAGTGGTGGCGCTCGGTGCGCTTCATCATGGTGATGAGATCCCACTCCTGGCTGCGCAGGGGGAGGCTTATCTCAAGCTGCATCAGGCTGTTCCAGTCACCGGACAACAGCATGATGAAGGTGAATTCGTTGCCGAAGATGCCAAGACGGCTGTCGACAATGTTGCAACCGCAGCCACTGACGTGACGGGTAACCTCATTGACGATGCCAGGCCTGTCCGTGCCGATGGCCGTTACGACCAGGTAGTGAGTCATAAATCGTCTCTCGTCCATTTATTGCGAATGCGGTGAGAGCGAGCGCCTGACGGGCATGACGCCCTGCTCCGGGCTCTCTCCTGCCCTCGTGCATCCATACGTTTTGTGGCGGATGGTAACACGGCTTGTCCCTTGCCTCCCTTGTTTTTCAAAAGGGGCAGCTTTACCATTACGCCCCTGAAAATCGGGAGAAATATCCATGTTACGCGGTAGTATTGTTGCGCTCGTTACCCCCATGCTGGCCTCGGGTGAGATCGATTGGACCAGTCTGGCGGCCCTGGTTGAGTATCATGTCGGTGCCGGCACCAGTGCCATAGTCGCGGTGGGCACCACGGGAGAGTCGGTCACCCTGAGCGAGCAGGAACATATCGCCGTCGTGGAAAAAACCGTCGAGTTCGCCGCCGGCCGCATTCCGGTCATCGCGGGCTGCGGCTCCAACAACACAGCTCATGCCATCGCTCTCTCCCGGCGTTTCGCCCAGACCGGCGTGGTGGCGGGCCTCTCTGTGACCCCTTATTACAACAAACCCACCCAGGAAGGTCTCTATCGTCACTATTGTGCGATCGCCGAGGCTAGTGGTCTGCCTCAAATTCTCTATAATGTGCCCGGTCGCACCTGCTGCGATCTCAAACCGGAGACCGTGGCTCGTCTGGCCAAGGTTCCCGGCATTATCGGTTTGAAAGAAGCGACGGGTGATTTGAGCCGCACCCCGCTGCTGCGCGAGTTGTGCGGGCCGGATTTCGCGCTTTATAGTGGCGATGATGCCAGCGGATGTGATTTTATGCTGCAAGGGGGCGATGGCGTCATTTCGGTCACCACCAATATTGCGGCGCCCCAGATGGCCGACATGTGTCGTGCTGCGCTGGCCGGTGATGCCGGGCAGGCTCATGACATCAACAATCGATTGATGCCGTTGCATCAGACTCTGTTCTGCGAACCGAGTCCCATCCCGGTGAAGTGGGCCTGTGCCCGCCTGGGATTGATGGCGACGGCGACCTTGCGCCTGCCACTGACCGACCTCACCCCCGAGGGGGAACAGGCGATGGCGCGAGCACTGACGACTGCGGAGTTGATGGCGAGTGTTTAAAGCAAATGGAAAGGGAAATGCAGTGCGCCTGGTGCTGAGTGTCGCGACTGTTGCCGTGTTGGCAGCCTGTAGCTCACCCCAGGATCGCAAGATGGCCAACCGTGGCTTCGAGTATGAAGAGAGCCGCCTCGAAGGTCGCGCCTTCCTCGTGCCCGCCGGGTTGAGTACCCCCGCCTTTAACAGTAATTTCGACATTCCGGCCCTGCCGGAGAGCAGCCGCGAAGGTGCCATCGGCGCCAAGGTGGACGTGCGTCCGCCAGCCCAGCTGCTGACAGTGGTCCCTGGCAGTCAGGTGGTGGCCAAGGCCAGCGAACCTACCCTGGCCTTCTATGCCCTGAGCACCAGTCAGAGCGTGGAGCGCGATACCTGGGCCTTCCTGATGAACTTCCTGGCCCAGCACAAGGTCACCACGGAGAAGCTGGATCAGCAGGCCGGCGTGTTGCAGACCGGCTGGTTTGACAACTCCGCCGCCCTCGATGGCTGGGCGGAGGAGGATGACGACTTCCGCATCCGTCAACGCTACCAGTTCACCCTCAGCAACGACCAGCAGCGTCATGCCGTCAACATGTCGGTGCGGGTGCTGGAGCATGAAGAGACCATAGACGGCGAGACCAGCACAGTGCTGACCCCGGCCGATGCCCAGCGCTATGCGACCCGGGCGCTGAACCAGTTCTCTCTCTACTACGACAAGCAGCTCAAGGCCCGCGAACAGCACAAGTCCACCGATGGCATGGGCCTGGAGCTGGGTCTGGACAACAACGAGCTGAGTGCCTGGATTGCCGATGGTTCCTTCGAGCAGGTCTGGCGCCGTCTCAACCAGGTGCTGCCGGCCTACGGTTTCACCATCAAGGATACCCAGCAGTCCCTGGGCTGGATCGACGTCGAGTATGACGAGCCCAATGCCGAGTTCTGGCAGGCCAAGGGGGCCGAGCCGTTCAAGCTGGAGGAAGACCAGTACCGCTTCCAGCTGGGCGAGATGGCCGGGGGCAAGACCTCCATCACCCTGTTCGACAAGGACAAGAAGCCGGTCGCATCCGGTGTCATCTCCCAGATGTATATCAGCCTGTCCGAGGCCTTTGCCAAAGGCGTGGCCGATCAGGCCGCTAAAGCAGAATAGAAACAGGGGCCTGGTGCCCCTGTTTTGTTATGTGGAGTTCGCGCAGAGGGCCCTCTTGGGAGCCTGCCCCGGCAGAGAGGCCTGGCGCTGCTTCGCTTGAATGAATCCCACGTAGACAGGAGCCTGATGCGCCTGTCTTGTCAGTCCCACAACAGGAAGTGTTATTAGCCATGAGTCTTGCAGATCAAGTATTGGCGGTGAATGACGATTTACCGATCCGTACCGATAAACCTGTCCATTCCGGCAAAGTGCGCAGCGTCTACTGGTTGACCCCCGCAGACAGTGCCCGGCTCATAAGAGAGAAAGGCTATGATGTGCCGGCCGATACGCCCCTCGCCCTCATGGTGATCAGCGACCGCATCTCGGCCTTCGACTGCATCTGGCAGGGTGTGGATGGCTTGAACGGCGTGCCGGGCAAGGGGGCTGCACTCAATGCCATCTCCAGCCACTGGTTCAAGCTGTTCAAGGAGAAGGGGTTGGCGGACAGCCACATCCTGGACATACCGCACCCCTTCGTCTGGATAGTGCAAAAGGCCCGCCCCGTGATGATCGAAGCCATCGCCCGCCAGTACATCACCGGCTCCATGTGGCGTGCCTACAAGGACGGCGAGCGGGAGTTCTGCGGCATCACGTTGCCGGAAGGGCTGAAGAAGGATCAGAAGCTGCCCGAGATCCTCATCACCCCCTCCACCAAGGGGATCCTCAAGGGGTTGGATGGTGTGCCGGAAGCGGACGACGTCAACGTCTCCCGTGCCGACATAGCGCGCCACCATCAGGCCTTCGGCTTCCGCTCCCCGGCGGACATCGATCGCTATGAAACGCTGCTCAAGGAGGGTTTCAACGTCATCAGCGAGGCCCTGGCCGCGCTCGATCAGATCTTCGTCGACACCAAGTTCGAGTTTGGCTATGTCCAGGATGCCGCCGGTCGCGAGAAGCTCATCTACATGGACGAAGTGGGCACCCCCGACAGCTCCCGCATCTGGGACGGCGCCGCCCTGCGCAATGGCGAGATCGTCGAGAAGTCCAAAGAGGGCTTCCGCCAGTGGCTGCTGAACCACTTCCCGGATCCGGACATTCTGCTCAACAAGAACCGCATGCCGGAACGCTTCGCCCTGGCCCGGGACAACAAGCTGCCCACAGAGGTGATGATGGACATCTCCCATACCTACGTGGGGATCGCCGAGAAGGTCATCGGTCACAAGCTGGTGCGCAGTGCCAATCCCAAGCAGGAGATCATCGAGGTGCTGCGCGAGCAGTACGGTCTGATCGACTGAGGCTGACCGCTTTTTTTTGCCACCGGTGCACAAACGTTTGCCGGTGGTGAAGGCAGCAAGCAGACAAACAGACGGGCCCCATGATGGGGCCCGTTTTTATTGGCGTCTGGCAGTGGGGGAGGGTGGCCTCAGCCATTGACCCGGAAGATCTGGCCGCTCTGCACCCCCAGCACCGACTTCTTGTAGGCCTGGGCCACCCGGGCGGCGGGCACGGGCACGAAGCCGGGGAAGAAGTCGGCGTACTTGTCCATGGACTCTTCCAGCACGGTGGGGCTCACCACGTTGATGCGCAGGCCCCTCGGCAGCTCGCAGGCGGCCCCCTTCACGAAGTGCTCTATGGCGCCATTGATGGTGGTCGCGCTCACCCCCCAGTTGATGGGCTCCTCGCTCAGTATGCCGCTGATGAGGGTGATGGAGCCTTTGTCATTCAGATGGGGAATGGCGGCTCGGGTCAGGTTGATCTGCCCCATCAGCTTGCTCTGGATCCCCAGCTGCCACTGCTCGTCGGTCATCTCGGGGAAGGGGGCGAAGGCGACGCTGCCGCTGGCGACCACCAGGGCATCGAACCGGCCTATGCCCGCAAACAGGGCGGCGATGGAGGCGCCATCCGTCATGTCGACGGTGGCATCCCCCCGGCTGTGGCCGACCCGGATCACCTGGTGGTCTCTGGCAAGCAACTCGCTGACGGCGGAACCTATGGTGCCGGAGGCACCTACAATCACAATCTTCATCTCTATCACTCCTGGTTGGGATGTGTTGATGATAGCTGGATGAAAAGGGAGAAAAAGCGCTTAAGATAAACCCATTGTTTCCATATTGGAGCTAATGGATGGAGATCGCCCATCTGAGCAGTTTCTACGAGGTGGTGCAGCGCGGCAGTTTCTCCGCCGCCGCCGATGCATTGGGGGTGAGCAAGGGGATGCTGAGCCGCCATGTCAGCGCCCTGGAGTCCGCCCTCAATGCGCAACTGTTGCAGCGCACCACCCGCCGCCTCAGCCTGACCGAGGCGGGCAGGACCCTCTATGTGCAGGCTGGGCAGATAGCCGCCCTGGCCCGCCAGGCGGAGCAGGACATCCAGGCCCTGACCGAGGAGGACAGCGGTCGCCTGCGCTTCACCTGCCCGGTCAGCACGGGGGATGCCATGGTGAGCGAGCTGCTGGCGCGCTTCGCCGAGCTCTGCCCAGGGGTCGAGGTGGAGCTCAACTTCACCAACGCCATGATCGACATGAGCCAGGGGGATAATGACATCGCCCTGCGCGCCATGGATCAGGTGCCGGACAACCTGGTGGCGCTGCCCCTCGGGCAGTTGAAAGACGTGGTGGTGGCGAGCCCGACCCTGCTGGCCCGAGAGGGGCTCCCTGCCACCCCCTATGAGCTGGGCGGGCGCCCCTGCCTGCTCCAGGGGCACAACCCGGCCTGGGAGCAGTGGCATTTTCGCAAGGCAGGGGAGGAGGCCCACATCCTGGTGCAGGGCAAGGTGCGGGCCAACCACTACAGCACCCTGCTGCAGCTGGCCCGCTCGGGCATGGGGTTTGCCAAGTGTCCGCTGATGCTGGTGGAGACGAGCCTGGCCAGGGGCGAGCTGGTGGCCGTGCTGACGGAGTGGCAGACCGGCCTGCACCCGCTGCATGTGCTCCATGCTCAGCAGCGCCGGGTGCCGCGCAAGATCCGGCTGTTCAAGCAGGTGCTGGCCCAGTGGTTTGCCGAGCGGCCCCACTACCTGCTCTGAGAGGCTGGCGCGCGTTATTTTTCTGTCATCTTCGGCTGCTAGCCTGCGCCCATCATAGCGAGCAGAGAGAGACGGGAATGAAGGGTCATCAGGGTTGGGTTGGGGTCATGTTGCTGTGTGCCGGCTTGTCGTGTGTCAGCTCAGTGCAGGCCGAGGTCAGGGTCGAGGTCCCCGGGGATTTCCAGATCCTGGCGGTGAGCGACGGCAAGGTGCAGGACGAGCGGCATGGGGTGCTGGCCGACGGGGCGCAGCAGTTGCTGGTGCGCTATGAGGGTGTGATCCCGAGTCGCAACAGCAGCGACAACGATCGCCAGATCCGCTCCGAGCCCCAGGTGATCCGCTATGAGGCCAGCGGCCAGTCGGTGCGCCTGCAGGCCGCGGTGCCCACCGACGAGAAAGGCATGGAGCGCTACGCCAAGGCGCCGGTCGTGAGCCTGCTGGCGGGGGACAAGCCCCTGCAGGTGCAGCAGGAGGCCCTGGTGGTCAACGGCATGCAGATCGGCATGGACTGGCACGCCAGGCTGATGGAGTACAACCGCGGCACGGGCAAGGCGGTGCTGGCGACCGGCGCGATGGCGACCACGGCAGCGGTCCAGGCCCCGTCAGTACCCGCCAGCGAGCTGGAGGGGCAGTTGCAGCAACTCTTCCTGCGGGCGGACCCCGAACTTCGCAAGCGCTTCATCGGTTGGGCCGTGCCCCGGCTTTAAGTTTGCCCCCCGTTGCAGTAACGTGGGCACACTCATCTCCTGACGTGCCCATGTTGACCAGCGAGGCCCCATGTTTGAATTGCATCCCCGCCTGCAGGCGGATACCCAGATACTCGGGGATCTCCCCCTTTGCCGCGTGCTGCTGGCCAAAGACAGCCAGTATCCCTGGCTCATCCTGGTGCCCAGGGTCGCCGGACTGCGGGAAATCCACCACCTGGCTCCCGCGCAGCAGCAACAGCTGATGCAGGAGTCCTGCGCCGTCGCCACCCTGATGGAGCACGCGCTCAATCCGGACAAGATCAACGTGGCGGCGCTCGGCAACCTGGTGCCCCAGCTGCACCTGCACCATGTCGCCCGCTTCAGCTCGGATGCCGCCTGGCCCGGTCCCATCTGGGGAGCTCACCCCGCTATCCCCTATCAGGCAAAAGATTTGCGACAGCAGGCCGATAACTGGCGAGCCCGGTTGGCCACCCTGGGTGGATTCCAGCCGTTTCTGACTGACAATACGGTCAAGTGAGAGGCGGCTCGCGGTTTCAACACCGGGATCACGCAATCCGTTAGCGTATCGGACGCGCGCGTGATGACATGGGCGGTGAGACAGACAAGCCTATTTTTTCGATCAGCAGGAAGGTTCCATGATAGTGACAAGATCCGAGGATGATGCCGTATTGACCACAGAGGACGTGCTGCTGAGCCTGTGCAATTCGGTGACGAGCGTATTGAGTGCGGCGACCCAGACCCAGGTGCGCTTCTCCGGCATGGTGCAACGGATCAGCAAGACCTGCCTCAAGCCGGACATCGGCTGCTTCGTGCTGTTCGATGGGGGCTTCTCCGGGCTGGTGGTGATCAACTTCTCCGCCGCCGCGGCCATGGAGCTCTACCAGAGCTACATGCTCAGCATGGGGCTCTCCAAGGAGGATCTCGCCATCTCCCACACCTCGGATGAGGTGAGCAACGTCATGGGCGAGCTGATGAACCAGATCGTCGGCAGCTTCACCGGCAAGGTGGGGCGCGAGCTGCAGACCCACATCACTCAGAACCAGCCCAAGATGCTGGCCCTCAACAAGCAGGTGATGCTGAGCGTCGACACCAACCTCGACAACCCCGAGACCCGCAGGGTCACCTTCTTCACCGCCAGCAACAACATCTTCTATCTGGAGCTGGCCATGGACAGGACAGAGTTTATCCGGATCCACGATGGCGGTGTGCAGGAGGAGGTCGATCCGGACGAGCTGATCGCCCAGGCCAAGCTGGCGGCGACCAAGCCGGCCCAGGCGGTCGCGCCGGCGAGCAACGAGCACGACGATCTGCTGGACTCCCTCGGGATCTAAGGCCGTCAGGAAGCGAAAAAAACGAGGCCACCCCTGGGGTGGCCTCGCTGTTTACGACAGGGCTCGACTTAGAAGTTGTACAGCAGGCCGGTGCTGAAGCGGGTGGCCTGGGTATCGTAGAAGTCGATGTCGGAGTCGGCCCCGGAGTAGGCGGCGGTGAAGGTCGCGGCCAGGGCCTTGACCCCGAACAGGTTGTGCCAGAAGAAGGTGCCGTTGATGGCGAACTCGTCTGCATCGGCACGCCGGCCGAACAGGGGATTCGCCTCGTCATAGTTGCGCTTGCCGGCATAGAGGTTGCTGACGATGGACCATTGCGGGCCCCGCTTGGCGTAAGTGAGCTGCACCCCTGTGTTGTCGAAGCTCTCGGCGCTGCCATCCAGCCTGGCCTGCTTGTAGAGGATCGCCGGCTCCAGCAACTGGTTGCCGCCGAAGTGGAACTGGTAGGAGAGTTCCATGTCGTGCACCTTGCCGTTGCGATTCAGCATGGCGGCATAGTTTGTGCCGTGGGCCTGGTCATACTGCTGACCGCTGCGCTCCTCGTCCAGGTCCACTTCCCGGGTGGTGAGGCTGCCGTAGAACTGGCTGCCCCAGATCTTGTCCCAGGCAAAGCGCACCCCTTTCGACTTCACGTCGGTGGCGCTGCGATCCACCCCGGTGGCGAAGGGATCGCTCCACAGCTCCACCGGCATGGCGTTGAACACCAGGGAGGTGGCGACTATGCCCTTGTCGCCCATCTCCTGGCGCAGGCCCAGCTGCTGGGTGAAGTCGAAGCGCACCGCATCCTGGATCAGGTTGCCGAGGAACACCTGGGTGCGGGTGTCGGCGAAGGTGTAGCGGATGTCGGCGTTGATGAGGGGGGTCAGGCCGCTCTCGCTGTCGGGAGAGCCGAGATCATGGATGCGGCTGTTGCTGTCATCGCCGGCATAGAAGTTGGACTCGTGACTGACCACATTGACCCCGCCGAGCAGGAAACCGGACCAGCCGGACTCTCTGGGGATCTCGCCAAGATCGGCGTGGGCGGCATTGGCGGCTAGCAGACCAAGACTCAACAGGACATGATTGCGCATGGGGTGTGCTCCTGACACAAGGGATGACAAGGGTGGCAGTGCGGCTCGGGATCCTTTGCTGAACCGGAGCTGACTGACTCAGGCGGGCATGCTACCCCAGTCGGAGTGTGACGTTAATCAATAATTTAAGGTGCAACGGGCAAGAGTTCAGGGCGCCGTACTGGTATTCTGTTTGCGCAATAACGGGGAGAAAACAACGAGATGAAGCAAATCAAATCCTGGGCGCAATACTATGTCGACCTGATGACCAAGCTGGGACTGGTGCGCTTCAGCATGTTCCTGGCGACCGCCATCATAGTGCTGGCGGTCTCCATCCAGATGGGGGTGACCCTGTTTCTGCGCGGCACCGTGGACATAGTCGACCTGGTGCGCTCTGTCTTCTTCGGCCTGCTGGTGACCCCCTGGGCCGTCTATTTCCTCTCCATCGTGGTGGATCAGCTGGAGGACTCCCGCCAGCGGCTGACCCGCATGGTGCGCAAGCTGCAGGACATGCGCGAGCGCGACCTTGAGCTCAACAGCCAGCTGCAGGAGAACATCAGCCGCCTCAATGCCCAGATCGCCGAGACCAACCGGGCCGAGACCCTGCGCCAGCAAGCCATAGAGGATCTGGAGAACGAGGTGTTCCAGCGGGAGAAGGCCCAGCTGCACCTGGGGGAGCGCACCGCCCTGTTGCGCTCCTTCATCGACTGCTCCCCGGATCTGGTCTACTACCGCAACGAGGACGAGCAGTTCTCCGGCTGCAACCGCGCCATGGAGGAGCTGACCGGCAAGGTGGAGGCCGAGCTCATCGGGCTGACCCCGTTCGATGTCTACAAGCAGGAGATCGCCAACAAGGTGGTGGAGACCGACAAGCAGGTCTTCGCCAGCAACGAGCCCCTCACCTACGAGCAGTGGCTGGAGTACCCCGATGGCCGCAAGGCCTACTTCGAGCTGCGCAAGGTGCCCTTCTTCGACCGCTTCGGCAAGCGGCTCGGCCTGCTCGGTTTTGGCCGCGACATCACAGAGCGCAAGCAGTATCAGGACAAGCTGGAGAAGGCGAGCCGGGACAAGACCACCTTCATCTCCACCATCAGCCACGAGCTGCGCACCCCCTTGAACGGCATCGTCGGCCTGAGCCGCATGCTGATGGACACGCCGCTCGATGCCAAGCGGCAGCAGCAGCTCAAGACCATCCACCTGAGCGCGGTGACGCTCGGCAACATCTTCAATGACATCATCGATCTCGACAAGCTCGATCGCCGCCGCCTCGAGATAGCTCCTGCCCCCATGGACCTGCCCGCCTTCCTCGACGAGCTGGAGATGCTGTCGCGCATCCAGGCGGAGCAGAAGGGGCTCTACCTGCACTTCGACCGGGATGGCGACATGCCGCAGTTCGTGATGGCGGACGGCACCCGGCTGCGCCAGGTGCTGTGGAACCTGGTGGGCAATGCGGTCAAGTTCACCGACGAGGGGGGGGTGACGGTGCGCTGCCTCGCCCACGCCGCCGATGAGCCGGGCAAGCTGGCCCTGCACTTCGAGGTGGAAGACACCGGGGTCGGCATTCCGCGCGCCCAGCAGGAGAAGATCTTCGCCATGTACTACCAGGTGCAGGGCAAGAAGCACGCCACCGGCACCGGCATCGGTCTCGCGGTCTCCCGCCAGCTGGTGCAGGCCATGGGCGGCCAACTCTATGTGGACAGCGACCCGGGGGAAGGCGCCTGCTTCACCGCCGAGCTGGAGGTGGACTGCGTCGAGCCGCAGGCGACCTCGTCTGAGCCCGAGATGCCCTCCCTCGACATCCTGCTGGTGGAGGACGTGGAGCTGAACGTCACCGTCGCCTGCGCCCTGCTGAACAAGCTCGGCCATCAGGTGCAGGTGGCGCGGGACGGCACCCAGGCGCTGGCCATGGCCAACCCGGATGACTTCGACCTCATCCTGCTGGACATCCAGCTGCCGGACATGACCGGTTTCGACGTGGCGGCCCAGCTGCTGGCCCGTTACGGCGACAGCCTGCCCCCCATGGTGGCGCTCACTGCCAATGCCACCGGCGATCGCCAGTACTACCGGGATCACGGCATGCAGGATGTGATCAACAAGCCGCTCGGCTCCAAGGCGGTGCGGGAGGTGATAGGCCACCTGTTTGCGGATCTGGCCGACGACGAGGCCTTTGATCAGGCGGACGCGGGCAACCAGGATGCGCTGCTGGACTTGCCCTTCCTCACCGACTACGCCAGCACGGTCGGCAAGCCGGTGCTGATCTCCAGCGTGGATCTGTTCGAGAAGATGATGCCGGACTACATGGCGGTGCTCGATTCCAACATGATTGCCAGGGATCAGGCCGGCGTGGTGGAGGAGGCGCACAAGATAAAAGGGGCGGCGGGTTCCATCGGCCTGCGCCGCCTGCAGCAGACGGCCCAGCTTATCCAGAGCCCGGATCACCCCGCCTGGTGGGAGAACGTGGAGGACTGGATTGAGACGCTGCGTCGTGAATATCCCGGCGACATCGCCCGCTTGCGGCGCTGGTTGTTGTCATAAACCTGACGGACGTCGCAGGCAAGGAGCCGCACCATGTATGACAGTCTGATTACCCCGGCGCGCATTCACCACTGGGGCAGTGAGGAGCTGCTGGAGGCGACCGAGCAGGATCGCGCCCGCATAGTGCAGGCGGCGCCGGTGCGCCGTCTGCAGCAGAAGACCCAGGTCTTCCCGCTCGATGTGAAGGCCTCGGTGCGCAGCCGTCTCACCCACTCCCTGGAGGTGCAGGAGACGGGTCGCCAGATCAGCCGGCGCATCCTGGCGGCCCTGCCGGCGGGCACCGTCTGCGAAGGGGCCTTCATCAACCTGGTGGAGATGGCTTGCCTGCTGCACGACGTCGGCAACCCGCCGTTCGGCCACTTCGGCGAGCAGGTGATGAGCCAGTGGCTGGCACAGTCGCTGGATGAGCTGTTCGCCAGCGCCCATGATCAGCTGCCGAGCCCGCAGTGGGCCGAGCTTCGCCAGGACCTGCTGGTGTTTGACGGCAATGCCCAGAGCCTGCGGCTGGTGCACAGCCTGCACGAGATGAACCTCACCCTGGGCCAGCTGGCGGCCCTGTGCAAATACCCGCAGCAGCCCCTGCTGCACAGTCCCCAGGGCTATGGCCAGCACCATGGCTGGACCAGCAAGCGCGGCATCTTCTTCAGCGAGCAACCCCTCTATCGCGCCCTTGGCCAGAGTCTGGGGCTGGCGCCGGGGTGCCGGCATCCGCTGGTCTACATCATGGAGGCGGCGGACGATATCTCCTACTGCATCGCCGATCTGGAGGACGCGGTGGACAGGCGCATCCTCACCCAGGGGGAGTTGCTGGCGGCGCTGCGCAGTGCCGATGAGGGGGACTACATGGCCAGCCTGCTCGAGGAGGCGCTCGCCTCCGGTCGGGGCTTCTTCCCCCATTTTCGCCAGCATCTGACCCGGGATCTGGTGGCGCTTGCGGCCCACACCTATGTGAGCGACCACGAGGCCATACTGAGCGGGGCCTACCCCAGGGCGCTGCTGCACGGTCAGGCCCCGGCGGCCCGGGTGCTGGATGTGCTCAAGGGGGTGGCGAGGGAGCAGGTCTTCATGCGCCCCGAGGTCGAGGCGCTGGAGCTGGAGGGCTATGCCGCCCTGCGCGGGGTGCTCTCCACCTACGCCTGCCTGCTGGCCCTGCCCGCCGCCCAGTTCGAGCGACTGCTGGCGGGCAACGGCGGGAGCGAGCTCTTCTTCGCCCGGCGGCTGTTCCACCGGTTGTCGGCCCGCCACCTCAAGGCCTACCGGCTGGCGGTGGCCAGCCGGGATCCGCGCTTTGACAATGGCGCCGAGCAGGAGTGGTACTACAGGGTGCGGCTGCTGCTCGACTATGTCAGCGGCATGACGGATACCTATGCGCTTGAGGAGTTCAGGCTGTTGTCCGGGATTTGACCGGGGCCGGTTGTGGCCGCATTCCACCCATATGGGTGGGGGTGATATTGCGTAAAATTCGGTGTTTTTTTAGACTGTGGCAACTTGTTCAACTTTCACACGGTAAGGAGACGATCATGCAACATTCCATGTTCAACGTTGCGTTCGATCGCTGCAATGGCAGCGCGAAGACTCGTGCTCTTTATTTACCGCGTGGAGGGAACAGGTAACACCTGCTTTTTCATCACCCGCGGTTGTCCCGCAGGGTGATGCCTCTCTCCGGGAGAACCGCACGTTCAACTGGAGAATATTATGTCTATCGAACTCGCCCTGCTGCGCCGCGTCGAAACCCTGGTTCAAAAACGGATCACCCGGCTGGAGCGTCGCGTCAGCTATCTGCATCTCTCTCCCGCCCTGCTCAAGGACATCGGGCTGGAAGGGCAAAATGTGCAGGTCGCTCATGTCCGTGAGCGGGAGTTTCAAACCGGTTTCCGACTCGGGAATCGAATAACCTGAGGCGAGGGGCCTTGGCCCCCGACTCCTGGATGGCAGGCCTGGGCCTGCCATTTTTCTTTGCTGATGAGCATTCTCTCAATTTTGTTGTCGCACATTGAGCCAGACACATTATGATCCCCCTCCTATCCATACGGGAGTCACCTATGCTTTGCCGCTGTTATCGCCTCATCCTGTTGTGCTGGCTGGCCTGCTGTAGCCAGGGGGCGACGGCGGTCGAGACGCTGCTGGACAGGAGCGCCCTCGCGCCATCCGGGCAGCAATGGCTCTTCACCCACCATGAGCTGGTGGTCGGCATGCCGGCGACGGCCTGGCCCCCCTATATCTATACCGATGGCCGGGGTAACTTCACCGGCCCCCTGGATGCCTTTGCCTCGCAGATTGCGGGCAGCCTGGGCCTCGAGTTGCGTTATCGCACCTATGCCAACAATACGGCGGTCCAGCAGGCCTTGCTGGACGGCAAGATTGACATGGTGATCGGCGTGGCCCCCAGCCCGATCCGCAAGCTGCGGATGCTGTTTACCTCGGAGCTGATGGCGTTGCCCCGCGCCGTGCTGCTGACCGGGGGGCGGGAGAGCCTCTCTCTGGAGGAGGCCTACGGGGTGCGCTGGGTCTGCGTCTTCGGTGTCAGCGCCTGCGATGAGCTGCTGCGCCTTGGCATCTCGAACCTGGTGACGGTGGACAGCCGGGATGAGGCGATCTTCATGCTCAAGGAGGGGAAGGCGGACGCCTATCTGGCCGAGCTGCCCATGTTGAGCCGCCTGCAGGCCATGGCGGGCATGACGCTGACCACGGTGGACTGGATGAGGGATACCTCCCTCGCCATGGCGGTGGCGCCGGGCAACGAGCCCCTGCAGGGGCTGCTCGAGCGGGCGCTGGATGACATCTCGCCCGGCGAGCGCCGCCGCATCCTGGAGGCGGGGGGCATAGTTGACTATGAGCTGGTGAAGGGCAGCAAGGAGGTCGTCTTCAGCGCGCCGGAGCAGGCGTGGCTGCAGCAGCACCCTGTGCTCAAGTACGGGATAGCCCCAAATTGGCCCGGGATGAGCGAGATAGACGACAAGGGGCGGCTCAAGGGGCTGGTAGCCGATCTGCTGGCGATGTTGAACCAGCGCGCCGGCCTGCAGTTCACCCTGGTGCAGACCCGCAGCTGGGCCCAGACCCTGGAGCTGTTTCAGGCTCGCCAGCTGGACCTCATCCCGGCCATGACCCCGACCATGGAGCGCCAGCAGTTTGCCCGCTTTACGCCCAATTACGTCTCTCTCAACCGGGTGATAGTGGGCAGGCAGGGCATGGCGGAGCTGACCAGCCCCAGGGAGCTGAAGGGATACAGGGTGGGCATGGTGGGGGGCTCGGTGGAGAAATCCCTGCTGAGCGAGGTGGGAGCCGAGGCCGTGACGGTCGCAAGCGATCCCGAGCTGCTGCCGCTGCTGGATCAGCAGAAGGTGGACTATGTGCTGATGAGCATGACCACCCTGGAGCAGTCGTTGCAGCGGGGCTTCAGCGATCGCTATCAGGTGGTCTTCTCCGGCAGCGAGTTGCGGGTTCCCGTCGCCATGGCGGCCCACCTGCAGGATCCCATGCTGCAGCAGATCCTGACCAAGGTGCTGCTCTCCATCCCCCCGGAGGAGCTGGTTGCCCTGGAGAAGAAGTGGCTCTCCCTGACCATACAGACGGGGCTGGATCCGCGCAAAGTGCTGCTCTGGTCCTCCCTGGGCGGGGGGATCTTTCTGCTCTTCCTGCTGCTGTTCGTGGGCTGGAACCGGACCCTGCGCCGCCAGATCAGTCAGCGGCGGGAGGCGGAGCGCCGGCTCGAAGAGCAGCTGGTGTTCGTCCAGATGATGCTGGATGCCCTGCCCAACCAGGTGGTGCTGACCAATGAGCGCTATGAAATCGCGATGACCAACCTGGCATACCGGCAGATGTTCCTGGGGGGCGAGAACCTGAGCGGCTCCTATGAGCGCTTGCTCAAGGACAGGCTGCCGGAGGCCATTCGGGCCAGGGTGATCGAGGAGGACGCCAGGGTCTGGGAGAGCGGCGAGGAGCTGCACGGCCGCGGCGAGATCCGGCTCGCCGACGGTGCCGAGCATCAGATGATCTACACCAAGCGGCTGTTCGTCGGTCCCGACGGCAAGCGGCTCGGGATCCTGACCGTACTGACCGACGTCACCGAACTGAGGCAGGCGCGTTCCGCGGCGCAGGAGGCGCAGACCCGGCTGACCCAGATCACCGACAGCATGCCGGGACTGGTCTATCAGTATCACTGGCTGGGGCCGGGCAACGGCAGCTTCCTCTACACCTCTCAGGGGCTCAAGGAGATGATGGGGTCCGAGGCGGCCGACGACACCCTGCTGGGGCTGACGGGGCAAGCCCTGCATGACTTCGTGACCACGGTGGAGCGCCATGCCCTGACCATGCAGCCGCTGGATCTCGAGGTGGAGATCAGGCGTCAGGGACAAGCGGGCTACCTGCAGATCCGGGGCCACTTCGTGCGACAGGAGGGGCTGGAGGGGGTCATCCTGAACGGCGTGGTGCAGGACATCACCAAGCTCAAGCGCCAGGAGCTGGAGCTGCGCGAGGCCAGGCGGGTGGCGGAGGAGGCGACCCAGGTGCGCAGCCGGTTCCTCGCCACCATGAGCCACGAGTTGCGCACCCCCATCTCCGGCATGCACGGCATGCTGGAGCTGCTGCAGATGAGCGCCCTTGATGACGATCAGCGCTACATGCTGCGCAACATCTCGACCTCCACCAATCACCTGCTCTATCTGGTGAACGACATCCTGGACTTCTCCAAGATGGAGGCGGGGCAGTTGCAACTCAATCCCCATCCCTGCCGGTTGACCTCTGTCATCTGCGACGTCATCCGGGGTCATGCCACCCTGGCCTATGGCAAGGGGCTCAACGTGACACTGGCGTGGGGACAGGAGGTGCCGGATCAGGCCAGCCTGGACGCGGTGCGCGTGGGTCAGGTGATCTCCAATCTGCTGAACAACGCGGTGAAGTTCACCGAGGCGGGGGAGATTGCCATCCAGGTGGGCTATCAGGCCCATCGGCTGACCTTGACGGTGCGGGATACGGGGATCGGCATAGCCCGGGATAAGCAGGTCAATCTGTTCACCCCGTTCAAGCAGGTGGAGTCCGACATCACCCGGCGTTTTGGCGGCACCGGGCTCGGGCTCGCCATCTGCCATCAGCTGACCCTGAAGATGGGGGGAAGCCTGGTGCTGGAGAGCGAGGCGGGGGTCGGCACCACAGTGACCTTCGCCATCCCCCTGGCCGAGTGCCGCTGGGATGCTCCGCCGCTGGCGGGTCAGCACTGGTGGTGGTTCGGGGAGGACGAGGTGCTGCAAGCCGTGATGGAACAGCTCGGCGCCACGCTCCACCCCATGAGCGCCGAGCAGTGGCGTCATCCCCTTGAGGGCTGCCTGCTGGCGCAGGAGAGCCGCCTGGAGCAGGCCCTTGGCAGTGGCTGGTTGCAGCATTTGCAGCAATCTTCCCTCAAGGGCATAGTACTCTCCCCCCATGAGGCATTGCGTGGCCGCATGGGCAGTGACGCCTGGTGGCGGATCGGCCAGTCCCCCATCTACCCGGATCTGCTGCTGGAGACCTGCCGCCAGCTGTCGAGCGAGCGGTCGAGCCAGCCGATGCAGATGGAAGGCGAGCGACTCAGGGGCAGGGTGCTGGTGGCGGACGATCATCCCGTCAACCGCGCGCTGCTGACCCGCCAGCTCGCCATCCTCGGCATAGAGCCCGAGGTGGTGGATGATGGGGAGAAGGCGCTGCGCGCCTGGCAAGGGCAGCAGTTCGCCCTGCTGCTCACCGACTGCCACATGCCGGTGATGGATGGCTATACCCTGGCGCGCACCCTGCGGGCGGCCGGTGACGAGTCGCCCATCATAGGCGTCACCGCCGACACCTCTGAGGAGGCCAGCCAGCAGATGCGGGAGGCCGGCATGAACGACATGCTGTTCAAGCCCTACAGCCTGGAAACCCTGCGCCAGACCCTGGCTCGCTGGCTACCGGCGGCCAGCCCGCAACAGGAGGCAGTAGCCCCCCGGCAAGCAGAGGTTCAGGCTCCGGGAATATGCTGGCTGACCCTGTTTGGTGACGAGGGGGTGGCGCGCAGCATGGCCAGCGAATATCTGGAGGCCAACCGCCAGGATGGCGAAGACATGATGCAGGCCCTGGCCCGGCAGGATACCCAGGCGCTGGTGGAGACGGCGCATCGCATCAAGGGGGCCGCCCGCATGGTGGGGCAGCAGGCATTGGCGACCGAGGCCGCCCAGCTGGAGGCGGCGGCCAGGTTGAAGCAACTGGACAGGCTCGACGAGCTGGTCCAGACGGTACAGGCATTGATGGACTCTATCAGAGGTGAAATGGAGTTATGGCTCGATGAATAGTGCACGGCATGAGTTGGCGATCATGGTGGTGGAGGATCACAACTTCCAGCGCAAGGCCCTGATGCACCAGATCCGCGGGCTTGGCTACGGCAACCTGCTGGAAGCCCAGGACGGGGAGGAGGCGCTGACTCAGTGCCAGCACCACCAGGTCGACATCCTGTTCTGCGATCTGCGGATGCCGGGCATGGATGGCATGGCCCTGCTGCGTCGCCTCTCCCTCGGCGGCTTTCGCGGCGGCATAGTGCTGTGCAGCGCGCTGGAGGACGATGTGGTGGACGCCGTGCTGCGCATGAGTCGTGCCTACGGCCTGCAGGTGCTGGGGCGCATCGACAAACCCGCCAGCCATCAGCAGATCGCCCAGTTGATCGGCGCCTGGCAGCCCCAGCAGGCGCGCAGCCAGGAGGAGGACGGCCACAGCCTGAGTCTGGATGAGCTGTGCCGGGCCCTGGAGCAGGACCAGCTGCTGCCCTGGTATCAGCCCAAGGTGAGCTTTGAAAACGGTCAGTGGGTCGGCATGGAGGCGCTCGCCCGCTGGCAGCACCCCGAGTATGGGCTCATCTCGCCGGCCCGCTTCATCCCGCTGGCGGAGCACAACGGGCTCATGGATCCCCTGACCGAGGTGATCATCGGCAAGTCACTGCGCGACGGCCACCTGTGGGAGAAGACGGGGCTCTCCCTGAACCTGTCGATGAACCTCTCCACCACGTCGCTGATCGAGGGGGATCTGTGCAATACCCTGCTCAATCACTGCCAGCGCTGGAGCATCAACCCCGAGCTCATCACCCTGGAAGTGACAGAGAGCGCCTTCGTCAAGGATCTCGGCAAGTCCCTGGAGGTGCTGACCCGCTTGCGGATGCACGGCTTCGGCCTCTCCATCGACGACTTCGGCACCGGCTACTCCTCCATGCAGCAGCTCGCCCTGCTGCCGTTCACCGAGCTGAAGCTGGACAGATCCTTCGTCGATCGCTGCTATGAAGATCCCTCCCGCCTCGCCATCATCGAATCCAGTATCGAACTGGCGCGCAAGTTGGGGTTAAAATCGGTGGCAGAGGGGGTCGAGGACGAGGCCACCTGGCTGCTGCTGGCCAGACTGGGGTGCGATCAGTGCCAGGGATTCTTCTCCGCACGCCCCATGCCACGCGAGGAGTTGCTCGTCTGGCATGACACCTGGCGCGAACGATTGCCCGCATTGATCGGGCGCTAATCAAGGGCAGGATGCCCCTGCGACACAAGGATGGTCATGAAAATATCAAGCAAGCTGTTGTTGAGCTTCTGTTTTATCAACCTGCTCATCATTCTCTCCTCCGCCCTTGTCTACCATCAGCTAGGCCGGATTGAAGCCTCCCAGGAGGCCTTGCTGGCCCAGGCCCTACCCGCCCTGCAACGGGACGAGGCGAGCCAGAAGGCCCTGATCGCCACCGTCTCCTCCCTGCGGGCCTACCTCATCCTCGGCAAGGATCCGGCGCAAGGTGCGCGCATCAAGCAGGAGTGGGAGCAGGCCTGGCGAGCCATAGAGCAGCAGGGATTCACGCCTGACCTGACCCGGTCCCTCAAGAGCTTCAAGGGGGCGCAGGAGAAGGTGTGGGCCCTGGCCCATACCGAAGACAACCTGCCGGCCCACACCCTGATGCTGCTGGAGGCAGGCCCCCTGGCGGAGGCGGCCCTCGATCAGCTGCAATCCATCGCCAACGAAGAGGTGGCGACCCCCCAGGAGGCACTGCCCGGCGATCGCCGCCTGCTGCTCAAGCAGGTGGGGGATGCCTACAACGGGCTGGCCAATGCCCTCTCCGCCCTGCGGGACTTCCTCATCTCGGGGGACAAGGAGTATCGCGACAAGTACCAGGACTACTACCAGTTCCATCTGCAGCGGGTGGCCGAGCTGAAACAGCAGCAGGCCAACTTCACCGAGGCGCAGAAGGGGTTGTGGACGCTCTTCGAGGAGATGTCAGCACCCTTTGCCGAGCTGGTGGGGCAGGTGATCGCCAGGCGGCAGGCGCCGGACTGGGATCAGGCCAACCACCTGATGGCCACCGACATAGAACCTGCGTTGACCCGGCTCGCCGATCAGCTGGCGAATCAGGTGACCCAGACCCGGGGAAAAGTGGACAAGATAGCGGGCAAGCTGGCCGGTGCCAGTCAGGCCATCCACCGCACCCTGCTGCTGGCGACCACCAGCGTCATCCTGCTCGGCACCCTGGTGGCCCTGCTGTTCAGCCGCCGCCTGACCCGCGACATCGCCAGCCTGGTGAACCGTGCCGGGCAGGTCGCCGATGGCCGCCTGCCGAGTGCGCCCCTGCCGGTGCTGCGCCAGGACGAGCTGGGCGGGCTGACCGGCTCCATCAACCGGATGTCGAGCCAGCTGCGCCAGCTGGTGGGGGAGATCCAGGGGGCGGTGGCGCAGGTGGAAGGGGCCGGCCGCGAGGTGGGCCAGACCACCAATGCCATAGTGGACGATCTGGCGAGTCAGAATCAGCGGCTGGATACGGTCGCGGCCGCCATAGAGCAGATGTCCGCCAGCACCCGGGAGGTAGCGGGCAACATCGCAGATGCGGCTGGCGCCGCGCGGCAGACCGAGCAGCAGGCCAGGCAGGGGGAGCAGGCCCTCGCCCGCATGGGGAGCACCATGGCGCAGATTGCCGCCATGATCACCCAGGCCAATCAGGCGATGACGCTGCTCAGCAGCCAGAGCGAGCAGGTGGGCCGTGTCACCGAGGTGATCGCCACCATAGCCGAGCAGACCAACCTGCTGGCGCTCAATGCCGCCATAGAGGCGGCGCGCGCCGGGGAGCAGGGGCGGGGATTCGCCGTGGTGGCGGACGAGGTGCGCCAGCTGGCCAGCCGCACCAGCCAGTCGACGGCGGAGATCAACCAGACCATCGCCAGCATACAGCAGCAGACCCGGCAGACCGCGGATACCGTGGGCAGCGGCACCCTGCTGGTGGAGCAGGGCAGGGGGGCCGTGGCCTCGGCCACCGAGACCCTGGCAGCCATGTCGGCGCTGGTGCAGGATCTCTGCGGCCAGCTCGCCGCCATCGCCACCGCGACCGAGCAGCAGTCCAGGGTGGCCCAGGAGGTGGCGGGCACGGTGGAGGAGATCGCCGGACTCAGCCACCAGTCCAGCGAACACAGCCAGCAGGGAGAGTTGATCGCCGCCCGGCTGACCCGGGAGACGGGCCAGCTGACCGCGGCCATCAGCCGCTTCGAGCTGGATGCCTGAGCAGGGCAGGGGTGACAGCCAAGCGGGCCTATGGGCCTGCCCCGCTTGTTTTCATTCCTGATATCGAGAGGCCCGGTGGTCGACGCTGCTGCCGGTTGCCTGATTGAGCAAGCTGACCAGCAGGCATAGGGCGCTTCTCGCTGCCAACTCAGTCCAGCCGCCGAAAGGCCTGGTTGTCGAAGCTGCTGCTGGTCTCCTGGTTGAGCAGACTGACCAGCAGGCATAGGGCGCTTCTCGCTGCCGACTCAGTCCAGCCGCCGGAAGGCCCGGTGGTCGACGCTGCTGCCGGTCTCCTGGTTGAGCAGGCAGGTCAGCAGGCATGGGGCGCTTCTCGCTGCCGGCTCAGTCCAGACGTCGGAAGGCCTGGTTGTCGAAGCTGCTGCTGGTCTCCTGGTTGAGCAGGCTGACCAGCAGGATGGCCCGCTTCTCCCCATCCGGCTCCAGATAGATGGCCTCGAACCCGGCCAGGGGGCCGGATTCGATCAATACCTTGTCCCCTTGCGTCGGCAGGCGGGCATAGCTGGCGCGTGCCTCGTCGCTGTCGTCCCGGCTCATCAGCCGGTAGATCAGCTGGCTGCTGACGGGGCTCCACTCCTTGCCGAAGTGAATGATGCGGCTGATGCCGCGGGTGGACTTCAGGGTGACCGGGGTCACCACTTCCAGATCCACGTAGATGAACAGGTAGTTGGGGAACATGGGTTCACGCTGCGGGACCCGTTTGCCACGCCGCAGCTTCTCCACTTCCACCATGGGGTAATAGGATTCGACGCCTTGAGCCGCCAGATGGGCGCGGGCGCGGGCCTCTTCCTTGGGTTTGCAGTAGGCCAGATACCATTTCTTCATTGTTGTTCTGTTTTTTCGTGTTGCCGTGCTTCTGGCTATGATAACGGGGGCAAAAAAAAAGGCCACGCTTGACGTGGCCTTTTTTACAGAGTGAGTGGTTACCAACCTTTCACCAGACCGCCCTTGAACAGCTCGGTCCCCTTCTTGTAGACCTCGTCGGTCTGGAAGGCCTGGACGAACTCCTTGACCTTCTCGTCGTCCTTGTTGTTTTCGCGGGCAACGATCAGGTTGACGTAGGGGGACTCCTTGTCTTCGACGAAGAGGCCGTTCTCGGTCGGGGTCAGGCCAATCTGACCGGCGAAGGTGTTGTTGATGATGGAGAGATCAACATCTTCCAGGGAGCGGGGCAGCTGAGCGGCTTCCAGCTCGACGATCTTGAAGTTGCGCGGGTTGCTGGCGATGTCCAGCACGGTCGCTTCCAGACCGGCGCCTTCCTTCAGCTTCAGCAGGCCCTGCTTCTCCAGCAGGATCAGGGAGCGACCCAGGTTGGTCGGATCGTTCGGCACCGCGATCTGGGCACCGTCTTTCAGCTCGGACAGGGCCTTGATCTTCTTGGAGTAACCGGCGATCGGGTAGACGAAGGTGTTGCCAACCGGCACCAGCTTGAAGCCGCGATCACGGATCTGGGCATCCAGGTAGGGCTTGTGCTGGAAGGCGTTGACGTCGACGCTGCCGTCGTTCAGTGCCACGTTCGGGGTGACGTAGTCGGAGAAGGTGACGATCTCGACGGTCAGGCCGTATTTCTCCTTGGCCACCTTGGCCGCGGTCTCGACCAGTTCGGTCTCGGGGCCGGCGATGGCACCGACTTTCAGGGTCTTGCTCTCTTCCTTCTGACCGCAGCCGACCAGTACCAGAGTTGCCAGCAGCGCAGCCGCAGCGGATTTAATGCCCAATTTCATAAAAACCTCCTGTCAGAAATCGACGATTAACGATGATCACATTGTTTGACCAGGCGCTCACCCGCGCTCTGGATGAGTTGAACCAGTACCACCAGAATGACCACGGTGACCAGCATGACGGTAGGGTCGAAGCGCTGGTAGCCGTAGCGAATACCCACATCGCCCAGGCCGCCCCCCCCGATGGCACCGGCCATGGCGGAGTAGTTAACCAGCGTGACGAGGGTGATGATGATGCTGTTGAGGATCCCGGGCAGGGCCTCGGGCAGCAGCACCTTGGCAATGATTTGCAAGGGTTTGGCACCCATGGCCTTGGCGGCTTCGAGCAGGCCGTCCGGCACTTCCATCAGGGCCCCTTCCACCAGACGGGCGATGAAGGGGATGCAGCCCACGGTCAGCGGCACTATGGCGGCTATGGTGCCTATGCTGGTGCCGACGATCAGCCGGGTCAGCGGAATGATGGCCACCAGCAGTATGATGAAGGGCACGGAGCGGCCGACGTTGACGATGATGCCGAGGATCTTGTTCAGCAGCGGGTTGGCCAGGATCTGGCCCGCCTTGGTCACGTGCAGTGCCACGCCGAGCGGCAGGCCGAGCAGGCAGCCGAACAGGGCGGAGGCAAACACCATGATCAGGGTGTCGCCGAGGGCTGTGATGAGCAGATTAATCATGGCTTCGGACATGAGTCATTACCTCCAGCTGGATAAGATGGCTGAGTCGCCGAGGATTGGGCGCAGCAGATTAGTCATTGCTTCGGACATAGCCCATTACCTCCAGCTGAATGTGGTTGTCGATGAAGAACTGCTGGGTGGCCTCGCACTGGGCCTCATCCCCGAACAGCTCCGCCAGCAGGAAGCCGAACTTGACGCCACCGGCGTATTCGATGTCTGCGCTCAGTATGCTGATGTCGATGTTGAAACGGCGGCTCACCTCGGAGATAAGCGGCGAATCGACGGTGGCACCGGTGAAGCCGAGCTTCACCAGGGGATAGCTGTTGGCCACCCGCTCGCTGCTCATCCTGTCCTGGTACTCCTGGGGCACTTCCAGGTGGATGGTGGAGTGGATGAAGTCACGGGCCAGCTGGGTCTTGGCGTTGCTGAAGAACCAGGCCACTTCTCCCTGCTCGATCAGGCGACCGTCGCTGATGATGGCCACTTCGTCACAGATCCCCTTCACCACGTCCATCTCGTGGGTGATGAGCAGTATGGTGAGCCCCAGCTTGACGTTGATCTCCTTGAGCAGGCTCAGGATGGATCGGGTGGTCTGGGGGTCGAGGGCCGAGGTGGCCTCGTCGCACAGCAGTACCTTGGGGGCCGGAGCCAGGGCGCGGGCGATGGCGACGCGCTGCTTCTGGCCGCCGGAGAGCTCGGACGGATAGGCGTGGGCACGGGCTTCCAGCCCGACCAGGGCCAGCAGTTCGTCTACCCGTGTCTGGATCTGTGCCTTGCTCCAGCCCGCCAGCTCCAGCGGGAAGGCGATGTTGGCGAACACGGTGCGGGAGGCCAGCAGGTTGAAGTGCTGGAAGATCATGCCGATCTGGCGGCGAGCCTGGGTCAGATCCCGTTCGCTCAGGGCCACGAGATCCTGGCCGTCGACGATGACCTGGCCCTCTGTGGGGCGCTCCAGCAGATTGACGCAGCGGATCAGGGTGCTCTTGCCGGCACCTGAGGCGCCGATCACGCCGAAGATCTTGCCTTGTGGCACATGCAGGCTCACGTCACGCAGGGCGTGCACGGCGTCACTGCCTTTACCGTAGACTTTGTTGAGACCGATCAACTTAATCATGGATTCTTCCGTGCTAACAGCCTTAAAGCACAGGGCGCTACAGGCGGGTGAATTGGGCAGAGGTTTCACTGGGTTGCTCTGCCATCATGGAGGATGATGCTAAGATGTCCGGATGGCTGTGTCAACGCATGTTTCTACGTCTAGACGTCTAAAAAATGGATAAGGATTCCCGCTCGCTGACTAAGGAAAGAGGGGTAAACCGACGGCTTCAATATTAGATTCTGATTTGAAATCACTCGTCCGAATATAACCTGGATAATTCTCCTTAACTCGATGATTCCCCCGTTTTGTCACGACCTCTCCCTGGGCGCTGGCGGCCAGTTGCCAGCATGACAGGGAGAAATCTCTTTGCCCCTTTCTCCTCGTTTTCTTCTTTTTCTTTCCCATCCCTTTGATGTAGAACAAAAAACGACCGCTTTTATCCGGGGAGGGCGCGGCGTTTTTTTATACTGGCAGGAGGTGGACGGCAAGAGGAGGCAGAGATGCGATTTCAACAGATCAAGGACCTGATGCTTTACCTCGAACAACTGCATCAGCAGCAGGGGCGCAGTTACGGGCGCCTGATCCCCCAGGTGGATGGGGAGCGCAGCCGGATGTTGCTGGCCTATCTGCAAGGGCGGGAGGACGCGGCGGCGGCCCACCTGCACGACTATCGGGAGCAGATGGGGAGCGGGGTCAAGGAGACCTGGCTGGATCAGGGGTTTGGTGTGGATCTGCTGGCCGATTGCCAGCGTCTGGCTCTGCACGCCGGTGCCCAGCCCGAGGAGATAGTGGCCCTGGTGTCGCGGCAGGAGGAGAAACTCGTTGGCGAACTGGGGCGCCTGGCCCGGGAGTGCCCCACGCCGGACACGGCCGCGCTGCTGAGCTCCCTGGCGTCCATGGCGCAATCCCGGCTGACCCGGCTGGTGCACGGAGCCCATCGGCTCGACGATCTCTAGCGCGCCATGGCAGAGGCCCGGCTGACCCGGTTGGTGCACGGAGCCCATCGGCTCGACGATCTCTAGGGCGCCATGGCAGAGGCCCGGCTCGGGCCTCTTGCGGCGTTGTCGGGGAGGGTCAGCCCTCTTGCCGGGCCGCACCGTAGAGGGCGGCCCCTATGATGCCGGCCTGGTTGAGGTTGGCCGCCGCCACCAGGGGGGCCCGGGTCTCGATCCGGTCGATGAACTTGTCGAGCTTGGCGGCGCTGCCGCCTCCCAGGATGAAGAGATCGGGGGAGAAGAGGAACTCGAGGCGGGCCAGATACTTGTTGAAGCGTTTGCCCCAGCGGTTCCAGGAGAGATCCTCGCGCTTGCGCACCGCATCCGAGCAGTAGTGCTCCGCCACCATGCCTTCCAGGATGAGGTGGCCCAGCTCGGTGTTCGGCAGCAGCTGGCCGTTGACGAACACGGCGGTGCCGATGCCGGTGCCCACAGTGATGAGGATGATGACCCCCTTGCGATCCCGGCCCGTGCCGAAGCGCATCTCGGCCAGCCCGGCCGCGTCGGCGTCGTTGAGCACGTGGCAGGGCAGGCCGGTCACGTCGGCGAACAGGTGGGCGGCGTCGGTCTCGATCCAGCTCTTGTCGATGTTGGAGGCATTCTTGGCGATGCCGTTGTGGATGGTGGCGGGGAAGCCGCACCCCACGGGGCCCTTCCACTGGAAATGCTCGACCAGCGCCTTGAGGGTGTGCGCCACGGCGGCCGGGGTGGCCGGTTGCGGCGTGGCGATGCGGTGGCGCTCGCCAATCAGTTCGCCAGTCTCGGTGTCCACCAGGCAGCCCTTGATCCCGGAGCCGCCAATATCTACTCCCAACATCTGCATCCGAATCTTCCTTTTATTGTGCCTATGGTCAATGGTCGGCAGAGCATGAAAAAAGTGCTGTCATCCGGCAAGGGCCAGATCGCTTATGCGTGATCCGGCAGGCCTTTTTCGATGCAGCGGATCAGCAAACGGGTCTTCTTGTTCTCCTTCTCCTGGCGTGCTGCCAGGGTCGCCAGCGCCCACTCGATGTGTTCGGCCACCATGGGCTCGGCGCCGGGAAGCGCCTGCTGCAGGGCCGCCATGGCATCGCTGCTGGCCGGGCCGTTGCCCAGCGCCACCGCCAGGTTGCGGCGCCAGCGCTGATAGCCGATGCGGCGAATGGGGCTGCCTTCGGTGTGCTTCAAAAATGCCGCCTCCGACCACTGCCACAGGTCGAGCAGGGGGGGGCGGTGCAGGTTGGGGCGCGGGCTGAAGTCGGGCTCTGGGCTCGCATCCGCATAGCGGTTCCAGGGGCAGATGAGCTGGCAGTCGTCACAGCCGTAGATGCGGTTGCCCATCAGCGGCCTGAACTCTTCCGGGATGGGGCCGTCGTTCTCTATGGTGAGATAGGAGATGCAGCGCCGCCCGTCCACCACGTAAGGGGCTATAATGGCGCCGGTCGGACAGATGTTGATGCAGGCCACGCACTTGCCGCACTGCTCTTTTTCCACCGGGGCATCGACGGGCAGCGGCAGGCTGACCAGCAGCTCCCCGAGAAAGAAGAAGGAGCCGGCCGACTCGTTGAGCAGCAGCGAGTGCTTGCCCACCCAGCCCAGCCCAGCCTTGGCCGCCAGGGGGCGCTCCAGTATGGGGGCGGAGTCAACGAAGGGGCGCCACTCCCCCGGGGTTTCCTGCGTGGATGGCAACAGCGCCTGGCAGCGCTGCTCGATGCGCTCCCCCAGCTGCTTGAGCCGGTTGCGCAGCACCTTGTGGTAGTCGCGCCCCAGGGCATAGCGGCTGATGTAGCCCAGGGTCGGATCGCGCAGAGTGGCGGCAAAGCCCGCCTCGAAGGGGAGATAGTTCATCCGCACCGACAGCACCCGCAGGGTGCCCGGCAGCAGCTCGTGGGGCCGGGCCCGCATCATGCCGTGGCGCGCCATGTAATCCATGGTGCCGTGATGACCCGCATCCAGCCAGGCCTGCAACCTGGGCTCCTCGAGGGCGAGACCCGTGTCCGTGATGCCGACCTGGTCAAATCCTAGCTCCCGTGCCCAGAGCTTGATATCGTGGGCCAGTTGCGCGAGTTCGGCGGCCGTCATTGTGCCTCACCTGCCTGCTGGCAGCGGCATGGCGCCCGTGGCACCGAGCGTGACGAGGGCCGTGTGCCGTCATGGCACGCCATATGCCAGGCCAGGTGCCGGGCCAGTGGATGATGAAGGTGGGGAGCCGTCATGGTAGAGGGTATCGAGGACGCTATCGGCAAAAAACAAGGCATCAGTCTAGCACAGCCCCTGTGGCGGGCCGAACAGATCCGCAAGATGGAGCAGCGCTGGGCCGAGCGTGAGGGGCAAGCCCTCTACGCCCTGATGGAGCGGGCCGGTGCCGCCCTGTGCAGCTATGCCCGCCATCACTGGCCCCAGAGTCACCACTGGTGGATCTTCGTCGGCCCGGGCAACAACGGGGGGGATGGCTATGTGCTGGCCCGTCTCGCCCGTCGACTCGGTCTCGAGCCTCTGGTGATAGCCGCCCGGGCGCCAGGCCTGCTCAGAGGGGACGCCAGGCGGGCCGCCGACGAGTGGCTGGCGGCGGGGGGGGAGGTGATGATGGCCGATGCGCTCGAGGGGGCCTCGCTCCCTGCGCCGGATCTGGTGATAGATGCACTGCTCGGCACCGGTGTCCAGCTCCCCCTCTCCTCGCCAATGACAAAGATCGTCGCAACAATCAATGGCTTGAATGCCCCGGTTCTGGCGGTGGACCTCCCCTCCGGGCTCAATGCCGACACCGGCCGCGCCATGGGGGCCCTGGTGCACGCCACCCGCACCCTCAGCTTCATCGGCATCAAGCAGGGCATGCTCACCGCCGACGGGGTGGACGGCGTCGGCCAGCTCGACTGGGATCCCCTCGGGGTGGTGCCCGAGGCCGGCCTGGTGCCCGCCGCCGAGCGCCTGGATTATCCCCGCCTAAAGAGTCTGCTCACCCCCCGTCCCCGCTCGGCTCACAAGGGCAAGCACGGCAGGGTGCTGCTGGTGGGGGGCAACCTGGGGATGCAGGGGCCATACTGCTGGCAGGGCAGGCCTGCCTGCGGGCGGGGGCGGGTCTGGTGCGACTGTGCCAGCACCCGGACTCTTCCCCGCCAGCCTGGTGCAGCCAGAGCTGATGGGATGCCCGGCCGGGACGGACGAGGGGTGGGCCACGGTGCGCGTGCTGGGGCCCGGGCTCGGTCAGGATGAGTGGGGAAGGGCCCAGTTCGAACACCACCTCAGCGCCAGCGGGCCCCTGGTATTGGACGCCGATGGATTGAATTGGCTGGCGCAGGCACCCCGTCATCAGGATAATTGGGTGCTCACGCCCCACCCCGGGGAGGCGGCCCGCCTGCTGGGGTGCGCCGTCGCCGAGGTCGAGGCGGATCGTTTCGCCGCCGTGTCGCGGCTGCAGCAGCGATACGGCGGCGTCGTGCTGCTCAAGGGGGCGGGCTCGCTTATCTGCGATGGCCAGTGCATCAGCCTCTGCGACGAAGGCAATCCCGGCATGGCCAGTGGCGGCATGGGGGATCTGTTATCTGGTATAATCGCCGCCCTCCTGGCCCAGGGCTGGTCTGCCGGCATGGCCGCGCGACTGGGGGCAGTGATCCACGCAGAGGCCGCCGACCTGGCCGCCGCCGAGGGTGAGCGGGGCATGTTGGCATCGGATCTGCTGCCCTGGATCCGCCGTCTGGTCAATCCGACACCGTAACAAGTAACAAGAAGAACATGGCAAAAACCTTGATGATGACACTGCCGGACGAGGCAGCAACTGTGGCACTGGGTGGCCGTCTGGCGCAGGCGTGCCAGCAGGCCACTACCGTATTTCTGCACGGCGCCCTTGGGGCCGGCAAGACCACCCTGACCCGAGGCTGGGTGCAAGGGCTTGGCCATCAAGGTAAGGTCAAGAGTCCGACCTATACCCTGGTGGAGCCCTATGAACTGGCCGACTGGCAGGTCTATCACTTCGATCTCTATCGACTGGCGGATCCGGAAGAGCTGGAATTCATGGGCATTCGGGACTATTTCGGCGCCGACACCCTCTGTCTGGTGGAGTGGCCGGAGAAAGGGGAGGGCTGGCTGCCGTCCCCCGATCTCGAGATTACCCTGACGTATGTGAACGAGCAGCGCGAGGCCCTGATTGCGGCCCGCACTGCTATTGGCGAAGCCATTCTGGAACGGTTGTCATCTCAGTGCGCTTGATCCTTGTTATTGCCCTCTCCCTGATGGCCTTACCCTCCTGGGCGAACCAGCTCAAGAGTGTGCGGGTCTGGCCATCGCCGGATAACACCCGGGTGGTGCTCGACATGAGCAGTGCCCCCAATTTCAACTACTTCACCCTGAGCGGCCCGAGCCGCCTGGTGATCGATCTCAAGGGGGCGAGCAACGCCGCCAACCTGGCTCGCATCGAGAACAAGAGCGAGCTGGTGCGCAAGATCCGCGAGAGCACGCCCCTTGAAAAGGGCAGCATGCGTCTGGTGCTGGATCTCAGCTCCTCCATCAAGCCGGTGGTGTTCCCGCTGGCACCGGCCGGCCCCTACGGCCATCGCCTGGTGATCGATCTGCCCTATGAAGAGAAAGGCGGCGCCACGGCGCAGCCCGCTCCCGTCGGCGGCCAGGGCAAGGCCATCGTCATCGCCATCGATCCGGGCCATGGGGGGGAAGATCCCGGCTCCATAGGCCCGCGCCGCACCTACGAGAAGCGGGTGACCCTGTCGGTGTCCCAGAAGCTGGCGGCGCTGATCGACCGCGAGCCGGGCATGCGCGCCGTGATGACTCGTCGTGGTGACTACTTCGTCGACCTCAACAAGCGCTCGGAAATCGCCCGCAAGGCCAAGGCGGATCTGCTGGTGTCCGTGCATGCGGACAGCTTCCACAACTCCACGCCGCGCGGCGCCTCGGTCTGGGTGCTGTCGACCAATCGCGCCAACCGCGAGATGGGCAGCTGGCTGGAGAAGCAGGAGAAGCAGGGGGAACTGCTGGGCGGGGTAGGCAAGGTGTTGGCCGAATCCGACCCCAATCCCTATCTGGCGCAGACCTTCCTCGATCTCTCCATGGACAAGTCCCGTGCCGAGGGCTATGAGGTGAGCCGCCAGATACTGCGCTCCATGGGACGGGTGGCCCGGCTGCACAAGAAGGCGCCGGAACACGCCAGTCTGGCGGTGCTCAAGGCGCCGGACATTCCCTCGGTATTGGTGGAAACCGGCTTCATCTCCAACCATGCGGAAGAGAAGCTGCTGGCCACCGCCAGCTACCAGGATCAACTTGCCCGCGCCATCTTCGAGGGGATCCGCAGCTATTATCGCAGCCACCCGACCAAGGGACCCATGATGACGGGCAAGGGGCAGCAAGTGGCCAGCGCCAGTCAGCCAGCGGCGAAAAAGGCGGCGGTCGCCCCCGCGCCCCGGCAGCAGGTGACCAACCGCATGCCGGCGACAGTGCCGAGCCGCAGCAGCGATGGCGGCGCCCCGGTCAGCAGCGTCGGCAGCGCCTCAGGTGCCGGGGTGATAAAACCCTACAAGGTGGCGGCCAAGGAGCCGAGCGTGCCGGTCGCAAGCGTGCAGAGCAACGACAAGTCCAGGATGATCCGCCACGTGGTCACCCGAGGCCAGAGCCTCTCCCGCCTCGCCGAGAAGCACGGCGTGAGCCAGGCGCGGCTGGTGGAGATCAACAAGCTCAAGTCACGGGATATCCAGATAGGGCAGGTGCTCTATATCCCCCAAAACTGACGCGCGGGAGCTGGCGAGGCAGGGCCGAGGGGCGTCCGGATTGGCGCTCAGGCCAGGCCTTCGCCACGCTGGCCAACCGAATGGTTGCTGGCGAAGGTGCGGTGGTGCGGCCCGTCCCCGTGTTGAACGTGTCTTGACCCGCAAGCGAAACCATCAGGAGTAAGCCATGCCGATCCGTATATTGCCTCCCGTTCTGGCCAACCAGATTCCGGTTGGCGAAGAGGTGGTGGCGCTGCCCTTCTGGGTGGTTAAGGGGCTCATCATCCGCAAGATTGAAATTCAGGAGTAAGTGATGCCGATCCGTATATTGCCTCCCATTCTGGCCAACCAGATTGCTGCCGGCGAGGTGGTGGAGCGGCCCTCTTCTGTGGTGAAGGAGCTGGTGGAAAACAGCCTGGATGCGGGGGCCGACCGGGTCGAGATCGACATCGACAAGGGGGGCGCCAAGCTGATCCGCATCCGTGACAACGGCAGCGGCGTCGCCAGGGACGAGCTGGTGCTGGCGCTGTCGCGGCACGCCACCTCCAAGGTGGCGACCCTGGATGATCTGGAAGGGATCAACAGCCTCGGCTTTCGCGGCGAGGCGCTCGCCTCCATCAGCTCCGTCTCCCGTCTCACCTTCACCTCCCGCACCGCTGAGCAGTCCGAAGCCTGGCAGGCGCAGGCCGAAGGGCGCGAGATGAGTGTCACCGTCAAGCCGGCCGCCCACCCGGTGGGCACCACGGTGGAGGTGGTGGACCTCTTCTTCAACACCCCGGCGCGGCGCAAGTTCATGCGCAGCGAGAAGACCGAGTTTGCCCACATCGACGAGCTGGTGCGCCGCATCGCGCTCTCCCGCTTCGACATCACCCTGATCCTGCGCCACAACGGCAAGGTGGTGCGCCAGTACAAGGCCGCCAATACGGTGCCTGAGCAGGAGCGCCGCCTCGCCGCCGTCTGCGGCACCCCCTTCATGCACCACGCGCTGGCGGTGGAGAGCGAGCACAGCGACGTGCGCCTGTGGGGCTGGCTGGCACTGCCCGCAGGAGCCAGACCGCAAAACGATCTGCAATACACCTATGTGAATGGCCGCATGATGCGCGACAAGCTCATCAACCACGCCATTCGCCAGGCCTATGACGAGCTGCTGCCCGCCGGCAGCTTCGCCGCCTATGTGCTCTACATAGAGCTGGATCCCCGTCAGGTGGATGTGAACGTCCATCCCGCCAAGCACGAGGTGCGTTTCCATCAGGCGCGGCTCATTCACGACTTCATCTTCCAGGCGCTCTTTACCGCCCTGCGCCGGGAAGGGGCGGGAGCCGGCGAGCAGGACGAGCCGCTCGCCGAGACCCTGGTCGAGCTGCCGACCAGCCCGCAGATAGAGTATCCAGGCCAGGCGCCGCGCCCCGAGTGGTACGGTGCCGAGCACAGCTATAGAGCCCCTGTCCAGACGCGGGATGGCGGCGCCGTGCGCGAAGGTGCTGGCCGCGCGGGCAACTATCAGCTCCCCGAGCCCCCCAGCCGGGAGGCGATGCGCGGCATGGGCGCCCTGCTCACCACCCTGCCGGTAGCGGGAGAGGCGCCCCAGACCGCCCCCGTCACCCCGGCCGGTCCGTCGCCCCAGGGGACTCGCGCCCTGACCCTGGTGGAGCAGGCCTATCTGCTGATCGAGCGGGAGGGACAACTGGCGCTGCTCTCCCTGGTGCGGGCCGAGCGGGTGCTGCTGCGCCACTGGCTGCTGGAGACCTGGGGGCAGGGGCTGGCGGCGCAACCCCTGCTGCTGCCGGTCTCCTTCAAGTTGCCAAAGAACCTGATCGCGCTGGCTCAGGAGCAGGAACGTTTGCTCAAACGCATGGGGCTGGAGTTGAAAAGCGGGGGGCGCGACACCATGATCCTGACCAGGGTGCCCGCCTTGCTGCGCCAGACCGATCTGGTGCGTCTCTTACCCGAATTGCTGCAATTGGTCGAGAGCGGATCTGACAGTGATGCCGGCCAGCAGGCTGAAGTACTATGCCAGTGGCTGGTGGAGCAGGGGATAAGCACCGAGAAAATATATGATTTTTCAACGGCCAGCCGGCTGCTGACGGAACTTGTGACCGATTTCAGTGACCAACTGGCAGACATTCGCATGGTGCGCCCTCTGTCGTTGGCGGCCGTGCTGGAGGGGTTTGCACAAGGCGATTGAGTCGCCGGGGCTGACCGCTTCCATTCATTGATAGCTATTTGCATGGTACGCCTCCCGACGAGGCGACCGTGCCAGAGGAACATGAAAGTGGCTGACTTGCCGACTGCAATTTTTCTGATGGGGCCGACGGCCTCCGGCAAGACGGATCTCGCCATCGCTCTGTGCCAGGCCCTGCCCTGCGACATCATCAGCGTGGACTCCGCGCTCATCTATCGCGGCATGGACATAGGCACCGCCAAGCCCACTGCCGCCGAGCTGGCCCAGGCTCCGCATCGCCTGATCGACATCCTGGATCCGGCCATGAGCTATTCGGCGGCGGATTTCTGCCGTGATGCCCTGCGGGAGATGAAAGAGATCGCCGACCGCGGCCGCATCCCGCTGCTGGTGGGGGGCACCATGCTCTACTTCAAGGCGCTGCTGGAGGGGCTCTCTCCGTTGCCCTCCGCCGATCCGGCCATTCGCGCCGAGATTGAGGCAGAGGCCGCCCGCCTCGGCTGGCAAGCCCTGCACGACGAGCTGGTGCGCATCGATCCTGTGGCCGGCGCCCGCATCCACCCCAACGACCCGCAGCGGCTCAGCCGGGCGCTGGAGGTCTACCGCATCAGCGGCAAGACGCTGACCGAACTGACCCAGGTGCAGGGGGAAGGCTTGCCCTACCGGGTGCACCAGTTTGCCATCGCGCCGAGCGATCGCGCCGTGCTGCATCAGCGCATCGAGCTGCGTTTTGACAAGATGCTGCAAGGGGAGTTCGAACAGGAGGTCAGGGCGCTCTATGAGCGGGGTGATCTTCACCCGGATCTGCCAGCTATCCGTTGCGTTGGCTACCGCCAAATGTGGGACTACCTGGCAGGGGAAGTGGGATATGATGAGATGCGTTATCGTGGCATCGTGGCCACCCGTCAGCTGGCCAAGCGTCAGATGACCTGGTTGCGTGGCTGGCCCGACCTGACCTGGTTGGAATCTGGTGAGTCTGGCAATGTGGCCAGGGTGGTCGCCCGTGCTGGTGCGGCTTGACACTCCCTGTATAATCAGGTTGTTATATTGATATCCGGTGTTTAAAAACAACAAACTATAAGGAAAAGAAAGATGGCTAAGGGGCAATCTCTCCAAGACCCGTTTTTGAATGCGCTGCGCCGTGAGCGGATTCCTGTTTCTATCTATTTGGTGAACGGCATCAAACTGCAGGGTCAGATCGAATCGTTTGACCAGTTTGTCATTTTGCTGAAGAACACCGTGAGCCAGATGGTCTACAAGCACGCCATTTCCACCGTGGTGCCAGCCCGTGCCGTCAACCATCACCAGCACGCCCCGGGCGCCGCCGGTGAAGAGCAGGGTGAAGCCGAGGCGTGATATCCCGCGGCGAGCCCACTCGCCAACTCAGAATCATCATGATACCTGTCAAGGAGCAAGCGCTTGTTTGACCGTTACGAAGCTGGTGAACAGGCCGTTCTGGTACATGTCAACTTCAGCGATGAGGGTGAGCGGGAGGATCTGGACGAGCTCAAGATGCTGGTGAGCTCGGCCGGGGTCAATGCGCTGGGGGTGATCACCACCAGTCGCAGCGCGCCCAGTGCCAAGTATTTTGTCGGCAGCGGCAAGGCGGAAGAGATCGCGTCCCAGGTCCAGATGCTGGGCGCGGACGTGGTCATCTTCAACCATGCCCTGACCCCTGCCCAGGAACGCAACCTGGAGCGTCTGTTCCAGTGCCGTGTGGTGGACAGGACAGGCCTCATCCTCGATATCTTCGCCCAGCGCGCCCGTACCCACGAAGGCAAGTTGCAGGTCGAACTGGCCCAATTGCGCCATCTTTCTACTCGCCTGGTGCGAGGCTGGACCCACCTCGAACGTCAGAAGGGCGGGATAGGTCTGCGCGGCCCGGGTGAAACCCAGCTTGAGACCGACCGACGCCTGCTGCGAGAGCGCATCAAGGCGATTCTGCGCCGGCTCGACAAGGTGGCGAAGCAGCGGGAGCAGGGTCGTCGCGCCCGCAACCGCAACGAGGTGCCGACCGTGTCGCTGGTGGGCTACACCAACGCCGGAAAGTCCACTTTGTTCAACCAACTTACAGATGCCAGCGTGTATGCTGCCGACCAATTGTTCGCAACCCTGGATCCCACCCTGCGTAAATTGGTGATCCAGGATGTGGGTGATGTGATCCTGGCGGATACAGTTGGATTTATTCGGCACTTGCCCCATGATCTGGTCGCGGCCTTCAAGGCGACGCTGCAGGAGACCCGCGAAGCGGACCTGCTGCTGCACGTCGTGGACTGTGCCGATGAGCAGATGCAGGAGAATGTCGATTCGGTGCAGACAGTCCTGGCCGAGATCGAAGCGGACGACCGCCCCCAGCTGATGATCTGCAACAAGATCGACAAGCTGGCCGATCGTCCGGCCGGTCTGGAGCGGGATGACGAAGGGCGCCCGCAGCGAGTCTGGCTGTCGGCCCAGACGGGTGAAGGCAGTGAATACCTGTTCCAGGCCCTGACCGAACTGCTGGCCGGATCCATGGTCCATCACACCCTGCAGTTGCCGCCCTCGGCCGCGAGATTGCGCAGTGCGCTCTATCGACTGAAAGGCATCGAGCAGGAAGGTTTCAGCGAGGAGGGGGATTTTGTCCTGGAGGTACGCTTGCAGCTTGCCGACTGGAACCGCCTCATGAAACAAGAAGGTGAGAGTTTACAACGCTTTATCAGGCATTGATCCGGCGATGAAGACAGGCTTCGTCAACGGTTGATGGCCCGATAGAGATGATATCCATCCGCATGTATTAATGGAGACGCTGATGGCTTGGAATGAGCCTGGTAACAACGGCAAAGACCGTGACCCTTGGGGGAACAACGGCAAGAATCAGGGACCCCCTGATCTGGATGAAATGCTGCGCAAGGTGAGCCGTCGTTTCGGTGGCCTGTTCGGTGGTGGCAAATCCGGTGGTGATGTGGGCAAGTTTGGCCTCTCCATCGCCCTGGTGGTGGCCGTGGTGGTGTGGGTCGTCAGCGGCTTCTACACCATTCGCGAAGCCGAGCGGGGCGTGGTGCTGCGTTTTGGGGAGTACTCCCACAACGTGGATCCGGGCCTGCGCTGGAAACCGACCTTCATCGATCGGGTGATCCCGGTGGATGTGGAATCGGTGCGCTCCCTGCCTGCCTCCGGCTTCATGCTGACCCAGGACGAGAACGTGGTCCGGGTCGAGATGGACGTGCAGTACCGCGTGGTCGATCCCGAGCAGTATCTGTTCAGCGTCACCAATGCCGACGAGAGTCTGAGCCAGGCCACCGACAGCGCCCTGCGCTACGTGGTGGGTCATACCAAGATGGATGATGTCCTGACCACGGGTCGGGAAAAAGTCCGTCAGGAGACCTGGCAGGTGATCGATGGCATCATTGAGCCCTACCAGATGGGTCTGCAGATCGTCGACGTCAACTTCCTGCCGGCGCGTCCGCCGGAAGAGGTGAAGGACGCCTTCGATGACGCCATCTCCGCCCAGGAAGATGAGCAGCGCTTCATCCGTGAAGCGGAAGCCTATGCCCGTGAAGTCGAGCCCAAGGCCCGTGGTCAGGTCAAGCGTCTGGAACAGGAAGCCGAAGGCTACAAGTCCCAGATCGTGCTGAAGGCCAAGGGTGAAGTCGCGCGCTTCAACGAGCTGCTGCCCCAGTACCAGTCCGCCCCCGAGTTGACTCGTGAGCGTATCTACCTGGAAACCATGGAAGAGCTCTATCAGCAAGCCAACAAGGTGCTGGTCGACATGCCTGCTGGCAACAACAGCATGATCTACCTGCCGCTCGACAAGCTGTCCGGCAAGGCGAATGCCGTGCAACCGGCGCGTCCGGCGGGCACACCTGCGGTGGAGCCGGCCCAGCCGTCCAACGAAGGGGCCAACTCCACTCCGACCCCGCTCCGTGGCGGTGACCGTTTCAGCACAGGGAGAAACTGATAGATGAAAAAGCTAGCTATTGGTGTCATCGCTGTGGCCGCCATGGTCTGCTTCTCTTCCGTCTTTATCGTCGATGAAGGGCAGAAGGGAATAGTGGTGCAGTTTGGCAAGGTGAAGCGGGTTGACTCCGGCGAGCCGCGTCTCTATGAGCCGGGCCTGCACTTCAAGGTGCCGCTCATCGATCAGGTACGCAAGATGGATGCCCGCATCCAGACTCTGGAAGGCCAGGCGGATCGCTTCGTCACCTCCGAGAAGAAAGACCTCATCATCGACTCCTACGTGAAGTGGAAGATCGAGGACTTCTCCAAGTACTACCTGGCGACCGGTGGTGGCAACAAGATCCAGGCCGAAGACCTGCTCAAGCGCAAGATCAACAACGGTCTGCGTTCCGAGATCGGTAACCGCACCATCAAGGACATCGTCTCCGGCGAGCGCAGTACCGTGATGGAAGATGCCCTGATGAAGATGGCGCGCTCCTCCGAGCTCGGCATCAAGGTGGTGGATGTGCGCATCAAGCAGATCAACCTGCCGGTGGAAGTCTCCAGCTCCATCTATCAGCGGATGCGTGCCGAGCGGACTGCAGTCGCCCGTGAGCACCGCTCCCAGGGCCGCGAGCAGGCCGAGATCCTGCGTGCCGACATCGACCGCAAGGTCACCGTCATGATCGCCGACGCCGAGAGTAATGCGCGTCAGCTGCGTGGTGAAGGGGATGCCGAAGCCGCCAAGATCTATGCCGACAGCTACAAGAAGGACCCCGAGTTCTTCAGCTTCGTGCGCAGCATGGAGGCCTATCGCAAGAGCTTCGCCGGCGGCAACGACCTCATGGTCCTCAAGCCTGACAGCGAGTTCTTCCGCTACCTCAAGTCGCCTCACGGTGACAAGCAGTAAGCAGGCATAGCGCCATAACCCAAAGGGCCTGATGATTCAGGCCCTTTTGCTTGATGAGACAAGGCCCAGGGGGCAGGAGGAGTCATGCTGACAGCCATCTTGATGGGAGTGGGGCTGTTGCTGCTGTTCGAGGGGCTGGGCCCCTTGCTGGCGCCGAGGGCCTGGCAACAGATGCTGAGACTGATGAGCGATCAGCCGCCGGAGCAGCTGCGGCGCATCGGCGGTTGCCTGGTGGTGGCGGGTGCCGTCATCCTTTGGGCGCTGGCCCATTGAGCGCTCAAGAGAGCGCTGACGCCTGAGAGCAAGGCGCAGACCAAAAAAAGAGGCCTATGGCCTCTTTTTTTTGGATGCTGACACGCAGGCTCAGGCGCTGCGCTGTACCGCCATCTGGGCCAGGGTCTCCAGCGCCTGCCTGTGCTGGGAGTCCGGCAGGATGGCGAGGGCGGCAATGGCCTTGTCGGCCTCTTCCCGGGCCCGCATGCGGGAGTACTCCAGGGCGCCGGTGCGATCCAGGATGGCCAGGATGCGCTCGAGATGCTCCATGCCGTTGCGGTGCTCGATGGCGTCGCGGATGAGCTGACGCTCTTCCGGGGTGCCCACGGCCATGGCGCGCAGCAGCGGCAGGGTGGGCTTGCCTTCGGCCAGGTCGTCGCCGACGTTCTTGCCCATCTCGTCGCTCTGGGAGCAGTAGTCCATGACGTCGTCGATGATCTGGAAGGCGGTGCCCAAATACTTGCCGTAGTCGGTCATGGCCTGCTCGACGGGCTCGGGCTGATGGGTCAGCACGGCGGCGAGGCGGGTGGCGGCTTCAAACAGCTTCGCGGTCTTGCAGTAGATGACCGTCATGTAGCTCTCTTCCGTGGTGTCCGGATCGTTGCAGTTCATCAACTGCAGCACTTCCCCCTCGGCGATGGTATTGGTGGCATCCGACAGGATCTCCATCACCCGCAAGTTGGAGAGCTCGCTCATCATCTGGAAGGAGCGGCTGTAGAGATAGTCACCGACCAGGACGCTGGCGGCGTTGCCGAACAGCGCATTGGCGGTCTCCCGGCCGCGGCGCAGGTCGGATTCATCGACCACGTCGTCGTGCAGCAGGGTAGAGGTATGAATGAATTCGATGATGGCGGCGAGCTTGAGATGGTCCTGACCCTGGTACCCCAGTGCGCGGGCTGCCATTACCGTCAGCATGGGGCGCATCCGTTTTCCGCCTGCACTGACAATGTAGAAACCCAGCTGGTTGATCAGGCTGACATCGGACTGGAGCCGGGCCAGGATCAGTTCATTGACCGCCGTCATGTCGGCGGCACAGAGCGCACGGATAGTCTGTTGGTCCATAAGTCTCGTAACGTGACGGCAGCAATTACTGCGTTTTTAGCAATGGCGGGGATTCTACACGATTTCACAATGGGTTACAGTTAAGCGTTTATTCACGGCGGCAGATATGCGCACAAAATAAACTTTTTGCTAAATTGGCCTTGCCTAGGCAAATCGTTCTGCGTAGAATGCCCGCCCATTGTTATAGGTTTTTGCGCGTGTCTGGCCTTGAGCAAAAGACACGCCTTTACGGAGTTAATCAAATGTACGCGGTATTCCAAAGCGGCGGAAAACAACACCGTGTGGCCGAAGGTCAAATCGTTCGTCTGGAAAAGCTGAACGTTGAGACTGGCGCTACCATCGACTTCAACGAAGTTCTGATGGTTGCTGCAGGCGACACTTTTAAAGTAGGTGCTCCTTTCGTTGAAGGTGGCAAGGTTGTAGCTGAAGTTGTGGCTCACGGCCGTGGCGAGAAAGTGACTATCGTCAAGTTCCGTCGTCGTAAGCACCATCGTAAGCAAGCGGGCCACCGTCAGTGGTTCACTGAAGTCAAAATCACTGGCATCAGCGCTTAATTAGAGGAGTCCGATAAATGGCACATAAAAAAGCTGGCGGTTCATCCCGCAACGGTCGCGATTCTGAAGCTAAACGCCTTGGCGTTAAGCGTTTCGGCGGCGAAACAGTTCTGGCAGGCAGCATCATCGTTCGTCAACGTGGCACCAAGTTCCACGCTGGCACCAACGTTGGCCTGGGAACCGATCACACCCTGTACGCGAAAGCGACTGGCAAGATCCTGTTCGAAGTTAAAGGTCCGCTGAATCGTAAGTACGTCAGCATCGTTGCTGAGTAATTACGGACCGCAAGGATCCGAAGCCCCGCCAACAGGCGGGGCTTTTGTTTTTCTGACGTCTTTCCTGATGTCGTTGACGAAAAAACGGAACGCAGCTGACTTTGGCTCTGACGGGCATGATTGGCAAGATGCGTATCGCCCGCAGGGGTCTGTACCACTATAATTGCGTATCGGTTTTTCGAATTAAGGTGACGGTTACCTATGAAGTTTGTTGATGAAGTCCAGATTCGAGTCGATGCCGGTGACGGTGGTAACGGTTGTGTGAGCTTTCGCCGTGAAAAGTACATCCCGAACGGTGGTCCGGACGGCGGTGACGGTGGTGACGGCGGTGATGTCTATCTGATCGCCGACGAGAACCTGAACACCCTGATCGACTACCGTTTCGAGCGTTTCCATGCCGCCGAGCGTGGCGAGAACGGCCAGAGCGCCAACTGTACCGGTCGTCGCGGCAAGGATCGTACCCTGCGCGTCCCGGTCGGCACCCGCGCCAGCGATGAGGATACCGGTGAACTGCTGGGGGATCTGACCACCCACGGCCAGAAGCTGCTGGTCGCCAAGGGCGGTTTCCACGGCCTTGGCAACACCCGCTTCAAGAGCTCGGTCAACCGCGCCCCCTATCAGAAGAGCAACGGCACCCCGGGTGAAGTGCGCACCCTGAAGCTGGAGCTGCTGCTGCTGGCTGACGTCGGCATGCTGGGTCTGCCCAACGCGGGCAAGTCCACCTTCATTCGCGCCGTCTCTGCCGCCCGCCCGAAAGTGGCCGACTACCCCTTCACTACCCTGGTGCCGAACCTGGGTGTGGTGCGTGGGGAGAACTCCCGCTCCTTCGTCATCGCCGATATCCCGGGTCTGATCGAGGGTGCCGCCGAAGGCGCCGGCCTCGGTATCCGCTTCCTCAAGCACCTGGAGCGTTGCCGCGTGCTGATCCACCTGGTGGATATCTGCCCGGTTGACGGTTCCGATCCGGCCGAGAATGCCGTGACCATCGTCCGGGAGCTGGAGAAGTACAGCCCCGAGCTGGCGGGCAAACCGCGCTGGCTGGTATTCAATAAGATGGATCTGATCCTGGAAGAAGAAGCCCAGGAAGTGATGGACAGAGTCAAGGCAGCCCTGAACCACGAAGGCCCTGTCTATGCCATCACTGCCATCAGCAAGGAAGGCACCAAGAAGGTATGCTACGACATCCTGGATCTGCTGGACACCATGCCCCGTCAGCTGGAAGCCGATGCCAAGGCCGCCATCGAGAAGGTCGAGTTCAAGTGGGACGACTACCACAAGAACCAGCTGGCCCAGGCCGAGGCGGAAGCCCTGGCAGCCTCCAAGGCCTTCGATGAGGCGCTGGACGATGACGACGACTGGGATGACGAAGATGACGACGGCGTCGAAGTGATCTACGTCCGCGACTGAGACTCTCTTTCGTGACAAGACCGGAGCCCCGACAGGCTCCGGTTTTTTTATGGGAGGATCGACGGGATCACCTTATAGATATATTTCTCATGCCACTTATTGCCTGCCAACCGCAACTGATTATACTGCGCCCCTGAACGTAACCTGTATGAAACATTATGCTAACCTGTTGAATTGAATTGATATGCATGACTGTTTTGGTTTGTTCTTATGGATGGTTTGCCTGATAAAATATTTATGCTTGAAATAATCCATTAAAAGCTTGTTTGTGCAGTTTTTTGGGTTATTCTTGCGCCCGTTTGCCGGGCGAGGGCATGAATATGCAGGCGGCCTGGCTGAAGGAAAAGTCACATTTAAGGCTGTCTATCATGTTGGAAAAGACCCTGCAGGCACCGGCGATCCATACTCGCCGCAATGTGCTGATGTTTTTGATCCCGTCGCTCATCGGGATCCTGCTGTTCATGACCCCCGTCATCTATGACGGCAATGTCACAATCCCTGTCGCCGTGCTGGCGAAGCTGGTACAGACGGTGTTCGCCGACTATCTGGTGGCCATGGTCAGCGCCATCATTACCACTACCATGCTGATGACCTTGATCGCCTGGTTGTTCAAGCCGGCGATCCTGGTGAGACGCCCCTTCCTCAACAGCCTGTTCAACGTTTCCCCCTTCTGGGCCTGCGTGCGGGTGCTGGGGGGCCTCTTCGTGCTGCTGACCTTCTTCGAGGCCGGTCCCGAGGTGCTGCGTTCCGGGGCGACCGGCGGCCTGGTGCTGCACGATCTGCTGCCGGTGCTGTTCTCCGTCTTCATCTTCGCCGGCTTGCTGCTGCCGCTGCTGCTGGACTTCGGCCTGCTGGAGTTCGTCGGCACCATGATGACCCGCATCATGCGCCCTGTGTTCCGCCTGCCGGGTCGCTCCGCCGTGGATTGCTTCGCCTCCTGGCTCGGGGATGGCAGCGTCGGCATCCTGCTTACCAGCAAGCAGTACGAGGGCAAGTTCTACACCCAGCGTGAAGCCGCCGTCATCGGCACCACCTTCTCCGCCGTCTCCATCACCTTCTGTCTGGTGGTGATCTCCCAGGTGAAGCTGGAGCACATGTTCGTCCCCTTCTACCTGACTGTCTGCCTGGCCGGTGTGGTCGCCGCCATAGTGGTGCCGCGCCTGCCCCCGCTCTCCTGGAAGAAGGATGTCTACAGCGACGGCACTCCCCTGTGCCGCAAGCAGGAGGCGATCCCTCATCAGCACAGCGTGCTGAGCTATGGCTATCAGCGTGCCCTGGCCAAGGCCGACAGCATGACTGATCTCGGCGCCGTGGCGCGGGAAGGGGTGAAGAACGCCCTGGACATGGTGTTTGGCGTGCTGCCGGTGGTGATGGCGATCGGGACCTGTGCCCTGATGCTGGCGGAGCACACCCCCATCTTCAACTGGCTGGGCGCCCCCTTCGTCCCCTTGCTGGAGTTGCTGCAACTGCCGGAGGCCGAGGCGGCGTCCAAAACCATCATGGTGGGCTTCGCCGACATGTTCATCCCGGCGGTGCTGGCCTCGACCATAGAGAGCGACATCACCCGCTTCGTGATCGCCGCCATGTCGGTGACCCAGCTCATCTATATGTCGGAAGTGGGCGCCCTGCTGCTGGGCAGCAAGATCCCGGTCAAGCTGTGGGAGCTGTTCGTCATCTTCCTGCTGCGCACCCTGGTGACACTGCCGGTGATCGCCGGTGTGGCGCACCTGCTGTTCTAAGGGGCAGCCTGGAGATGAAAAAACGGTCAACCTCGGTTGACCGTTTTTTTATGGGCGCCCGGGGAATCGCGGCTAGCGCGGCTCCGCCAGCAGGGCCTGGCAGGCCGCCTCGTCCAGCTGCTCGGGGGTGAGGAAGCGCAGGGCATAGTCCCGCCAGACGCCGCTGTCGAGGAAGAGGGAGAACAGGGCCGGGTCTATATGCTGCTCCTGCACCATCCTCTGCATGATGGTCAGGGACTGGGAGACCGTCTTGCCCGACTTGTAGGGACGATCGCTCGCGGTCAGGGCCTCGAAGATGTCGGCGATGGCCATGATGCGGGCGGGAATGCTCATCTGCTCACCCAGCAGCTGGCGCGGGTAGCCGGTGCCGTCCATCCGCTCGTGATGGCCCCCTGCGATCTCCGGCACCTTGCGCAGGTGACGGGGGAAGGGGAGTCGTTCCAGCATGCGGATAGTCTGGATGATGTGATCGTTGATCTTGTAGCGCTCCTCCTCGGTGAGGGTGCCACGGCCGATGGCGAGGTTGTAGCGCTCTCCCCGGTTGTAGAGATGGGTGGGCACCCGCACCTTGAAGCCCCAGGGATTGTGCCTGGCCAGGTTGTCGTGGGCGGGGCGGGGAATCAGGTGCACCGGCTTGTCGGCCAGCAGTGGCTCGCGGCAGGGTAGCGGCACCGCCTCCCCGGGATGGCGCCTGAGCTCCTCCGGGCTGACGCCGAGGCGATCATCCAGGGTGCGCAGCCAGGTGCGGCTGGCGATGGCATCGAGCCGTGCCAGTTTTTCCGGTGCCATCCACTCGCCCCCCAGGTTGCACTCGGCGACGAAGGCGAACTCCTGATCCAGCATCTGCCAGATCGGGGTCACGGCCTCGAGGGCTGCCTGCCGATCGGAGGCGGGCAGCCGGGCCGCCAGCGCCTCTATATGGGCGTCGCGCTTGAGCACCTCGAAACGGGTGCGGATCTCGTGGATCCTGTCGTAGATGGTCTCCAGCTTGGTGGCCTTGTCCACCACGAACTCAGGTGTGGTGACCTTGCCGCAGTCGTGCAGCCAGCTCGCGATATGGATGGCCTCCCACTCCTCGTCGCTGAGGGTGAAGTCGCCAAAGGGGCCTTGCTGCTGGGCGCAGGCCGCCTCCGTCAGCATGCGGGTCAGTTCGGGCACGCGCTGGCAGTGGCCTCCGGTGTAGGGGCTCTTGGCGTCGATGGCGCCGGCGATGAGCTCGATGAAGGCCTCCAGCAACTGCTTTTGCTCCTCCAGCAGGCGCTGATTCTCGATGGCGGAGGCTGACATGCCCGCCAGCGCCTCGATGAGGCTGATGCGTGACGCCAGCTCCCGTGGTGCGCAGTCCGGCAGGATCAGCAACAGGCAGCCGATCAACTCCTGGCGGTGATTGTAGAGGGGCTCGGCCAGCAGCTGGCGGGGGCCGGGGAAGGGGCCCCAGTCGGCGAGGTAGTGCGACCACTGCTCGGCGTTGAGGGGCAGGCTGAGCCGCTCGCTATGGTAGAGGCCGCCGAGCAGGGACTCCTGCCACTGCACCCGCTCACAATCCAGGGGCTGCCGTTGCCAGATGGCCTGAACAGCCTTCATCTGCCTGTCCTGGGCCAGATAGAGGCAACCGCCCTCCGCCTGGGCCGCCGCCACCGTCTCGTGCAGTATGCGGCTGAGCAGGGAATCGAAGCGGTGCTCGGCCGTCAGCGCCAGACCCATGCTCATGAAGTTGCCCAGGGTCAGCCGCATGCTGGACATGGCCCGGGCGAGATCGTCGATCTCGCGGATCGCCGAGTCGGGCCGCTCGCTCTCGCCGAAGTCGAAGTGCTGGATCCGCTCGGCCTCTTGCGTCAGCGCCAGCAAGGGGGCGGCGGTGCGCCGCGCTACCAGCCAGATGACGGGCAGCAGCAGCAGCAGACCGGCACATGCCCAGGCCAGGTTGCGCAGGGCGTCGTGGCGGGCCGGTGCGGTGAGCGCGTCCGCCGGGACCAGCAGGGCCAGGTAGAAGGGGGAGTCCTCGTCGAGGGAGGAGAGGTTGACCAGCCAGTCACGGCCATTGCCATCGTCCAGCGTCAGCTCGGCCGGCTCGTGCAGCAGGGCGGGCCTGGAGGCCATCTCCTGTTGCAACCTGGCCAGTATGGGGTGCTTGAGCGCAGACAGCATGGGCAGGCGGCTCAGCTGTTCGAAACTGGGCAGCTGCTCGGGATCCGTGGCCAGCAGGGTTCCGAATTCGTCGAACATCACCAGCTGGCAGTGGCTCGGCAGGGGCAGCTCGCCGATGAGGGAGGAGAGCCCCTCCACGCCGGCATCCAGCCCTATCACAGCCCGGCGATCGTCGCTCTCCACCGCCAGCGTCATGCCCGGCTCCTTGGTGGTGAAGAAGAGATAGGGGTGGGTCACTATGATGCCGGTGCCCCAGCGGGCCTCCTTGTACCAGCCGCGGTCGCGGGGATCGAACTGGTAGTCCGGCATGGGCCGCCGCTCCAGCAGCCGCAGGCGCTGGTTGAAATAGAGAAACTCTCCCCGGCCCTGGCTCAGGCTCTGCACCAGCAGGTGGCTCCCGGGAGGGGGGCTGTCCAGCAACCCCCTGGCCCGCTCGGTCAGCTTGCGCACCAGGAAGAAGTCGCCGTTCTCGTAACCGGCATAGATGGCGCCATAGCTGGCGCTGTTGGCCAGCACCTCGGCCAGCTGGGGCAGGTAGCCGAGGCGGGACTCCAGGCTGGTCATGGCGGCCAGCTGGCCACTGCGCAACAGGCTGAGCGACATGCGGGCCGGGCGCTGGTTCAGCTTGATGGCGAGCGCCAGCTGCTCCCTGTACTGCTGGAAGTTTTGCCGTTCGTGCTCCAGCCCCTGCTGCATGCCCTGTTGAAACTGCAGCATGATGAGGGCGCCCCCCAGCACGGAGAACAGCAGTATGAAGAGGGTGGCAATGTGCACGTAAAAGGGCTTGCTGCCGAGGCTTGCTTTTGTCATGGACCTGTCCTTGTCCTGCGGGCGCTCCCCGCGATGATCTGCTAACAGTGTGCTCGCAAGATGACAAAAAGCATAGGAGGCGGGGGCCAGAACGGGGGCCCTTATCTTCTGGCGTTCCCCTTGCCGCGAGCTGCATGGCGCGGGTCCCGGCAGCCTGGTCAGGTGATTCATTCAGATATCTCGTGCTACATTGCTCCACTGGTGAATCGCCTGTGAATCAATGGAGTGTCCCATGTCTGCCATCCCCTATTCCGTCCTGGATCTGGTGCCCGTCCCCGAAGGAAGCCAGCCGGCCGAGTCGTTTCGTCATTCGCAGGATCTGGCCCGGCATGCCGAGCGCTGGGGCTACCACCGCTACTGGCTGGCGGAGCATCACAACATGCCGGGGATCGCCAGTGCCGCCACCTCGGTGCTCATCGGCCATCTGGCCGGTGCCACCAGCACTCTGCGGCTGGGGGCCGGCGGCATCATGCTGCCGAACCACTCCCCCCTGGTGATCGCCGAACAGTTCGGCACCCTCGCCTCTCTCTACCCGGATCGCATCGATCTCGGTCTTGGCCGTGCACCCGGTACCGATCAGCGCACCATGCAGGCGCTGCGCCGCCAGCGCAGCGGCGAGGTGGATGACTTTCCTGCGGACGTGCGCGAGCTGATGGGTTACTTCGGTGACGAGGTGGGCGCCGTGCAGGCGGTGCCCGGCCAGGGGCTGCACGTGCCGATCTGGCTGCTGGGCTCCAGCCTCTACAGTGCCCAGCTGGCGGCCGCCATGGGGCTGCCGTTCGGCTTTGCCTCCCACTTTGCCCCCGGCCTGCTGTTGCAGGCACTCGAGATCTACCGCACCCAGTTCCGCCCTTCCGCGCGCTGGCCCAAGCCTTATGCGGTGGTCTGCATCAACCTGATCGCCGCCGACACGACCCGGGAGGCCCGCTTCCTGTTCACCACGCTCCAGCAGCAGTTCCTGCGCCTCTACCGGGGGGATGCTGGCAAGCTGCCGCTGCCGGTGCAGAGCCTGGGAGAGGCGTGGTCACCCCGGGAGCTGATGGCGATGGAGCAGACCCTGGCCCGCTCCCTGGTGGGGGATCCGGATCAGGTGCGTCACGGCCTCAAGGCCTTGCTGGCCGAAACCGGGGCCGACGAGCTGATGTTCAACGGTCCCATCGTCGATCATCAGGCCAGACTGCGCTCCTTCGAGATCGCCGCCGAGCTGATGCGGAGCCTGTGACGGCCTGTGCGGGCACACCAGCTTGTGTGTCCGCACCGGGGTGAACCTCCTGTTCATATTTCAAGTCTTTGATTTGAAACGATAGTCAGGTTTGTGTCGGCCCTCTGTCGTGTCACCTCTCGCCGTGCCAGCCCTATGCTGGCCCCGTCAATCACCACAAGGAGTCCAAGATGATCGTCAGGAAGTTGAGATTGCAGCGGGGTTGGTCCCAGGATCAGTTGGCGACCCTGACTGGCTTGAGTGTCCGCACCATACAGCGGATCGAGCAGGGCCAGCAGCCCGGACTGGAATCCCTCAAGGCCCTGGCTGCCGTCTTTGAGCTCGATGTGACTCAACTGCAGGAGAGCGAGATGAAAGGGAACGAGACCGACAGTCAGGGGACAGTGCATGTGGCCAGGGATGAGCGGGAGGCGATGAAGTTCGTCGAGGGGCTCAAGGGCTTCTATGGCCACCTCATCAGCTATGTGCTGGTGATAGGGGGGCTGTTTGTCATCAACTACCTGAGCAACCCGGACTATATCTGGGCCTGGTGGCCCATGCTGGGCTGGGGGCTGGGGCTGGCTTCCCACGCCATCAGCCTGTTCCAGCCATTCAAGCTGTTCGGGCCAGACTGGGAGCGGCGCCAGGTCGAGAAACGGCTGGGGCGCAAGCTGTAAGCCACGACCTCACCCCATAAAACGGGCCCGACAATGCCGGGCCCGTTTTATATCCGCTCTTCCTGATGACTGACTGGCATCAGTGAGACTGGGGTCGCTGCCTGGGCGTAATACTCACTTGGCATAGGCAGGGCAGGGGGTCGCTATCAGGGCATCGTCCTCGTAGCGCCACAGGGTGAGGCTGTTGCCCCAGACGCAGCCGGTGTCCAGCCCCTTGATGTCATCTTTGCCGGTGGCGCCCATCAGGGCCGCCCAGTGGCCGAACACCAGTATGGGATCGTCCACATGGTGCTCGCGCTGCTCGAACCAGGGACGCAGACCGGGAGTGGACTCCGTGGGCCCCTTCTTGCACTTGAAGTCGAGCCGGCCATCGAAGTAGCAGAAGCGCATCCGGGTGAAGGTGTTGATGATGTAGCGGTAGCGCTCTATCCCCAGCAGATTTTCGTCCCAGCTATCGGGCTGATCGCCATACATGTTGTGCAGCAGCCAGCTGTACTGATCGCCGCGCAGCAGCGTCTCCACCTCGCGGGCACAGCTGCGTGCCGTGTGGGCATCCCAGGCCGGAGAGAGACCGGCATGGATCATCATGATGGGGAGATCCGGGTGCTCCGCCAGCAGGGGGCGATGGCGCAGCCACTCCAGCAGCTCGTCCCGATCCGGGGCTTCCATCAGGGCCTGCAGCTTGTCTTTCTTCTTGAGGGGGGCGACCCCATGAGCCACCGCCAGCAGGTGCAGGTCGTGGTTGCCGAGCACGGTCACGGCGCGGTTTCCCAGTGACTTGACGAAGCGCAGGGTGTTGAGAGAGTCCGGCCCGCGGGCGACCAGATCGCCGCACAGCCAGAGGGTGTCGTTGTCGGGGTCGAATTCGGCAAGATCCAGCAGACGGCGCAGATCGTCGTAGCAGCCCTGGATATCACCGACGAAACAATTCGCCATGAAACCTCAGTTGATAATGTTGGGAACGGCCAGTGTGAAGGGGGCTATGGGGGCCTCAAACTGCTGCCCCGATTCGTCTTGCAGGGTGTAACTGCCTTCCATCACGCCGAAGGGGGTGGGGAGGGGAACGCCACTCTGATAGGTGAAGGTCTCGCCGGGGGCGATGAAGGGCTGCTCGCCCACGACCCCGGGACCTTCCACTTCCAGCATCTTGCCATTGGCATCCGTGATGAGCCAGCGCCGATGCAGCAGCTGCACCTTGCCCGGCCCCAGATTCTCTATCTCGATGAGATAGAGAAAATGGTAGGGATCCTCGGTGCCCGCCACATAGCTGGGGTGCGGGCGAACCACTATCCGGGATGCCATGGGATCAGGCCTGCTGCTGATCGGCCAGCCAGTTGGCTATCATGACGAACTGCTCGAGGGAGAGGTTCTCCGGGCGCAGGTTGCCATCGATGCCAAGCTCGGTCAGCTGAGCGTCGGTGATGAAGTTGGAGAAGCTGTTGCGGATGGTCTTGCGACGCTGGCCGAAGCCCTCGGTGCAGACCCGGCTCAGGCAGCGGATGTCTTTCGCGACTATGGTCGGGTTCTTGTGCGGGATGAGGCGCACCACGGCCGAGTCGACCTTGGGGGCTGGCTTGAAGGCGCCGGGGCCCACTTCCAGCACGGGCACCACCTGGCAGTAGTACTGGGTCATCACGCTCAGGCGGCCATAGGCCTTGCTGCCGGGACCGGCGGCCAGACGCAGTACCACTTCCTTTTGCAGCATGAAGTGCATGTCCTCCACCCGGTCGGCGAACTCGCACAGGTGGAAGATGAGCGGGGTGGAGATGTTGTAGGGCAGGTTGCCGAAGATGCGCAGGGGCGGTTTGCCTTCTCCCATCAGGGTGCCGAAGTCGAAGCGCATGGCATCGGCCTCGATCACCGTCAGCTTCTCCTTGAGGGTCGGGTGCTCGCGCAGGCGAGCCGCCAGATCCCGGTCAAGCTCGACCACCGTCATCTTGTCCATCTGGGAGGCGACCGGTTCGGTCAGCGCCGCCAGACCCGGGCCGATTTCCACCAGGTTCTGACCCGGTTGCGGATTGATGGCGGCGACGATCTGGTCGATCACATAACGGTCGTGCAAGAAGTTCTGACCGAAACGCTTACGGGCCGTGTGGCCCATGTGCACCTTGTTGCTCTGCACCTTACTGCTCATATCTTTTTTTCTCTACCATCTGGATGGCGTGGTTAATCGCGGTGACCAGGCTGCCCGAGTCTGCCAGGCCCTTGCCTGCCAGATCCAGCGCTGTGCCGTGATCCACCGAAGTACGGATGAATGGAAGTCCGAGGGTGATGTTGACCGAGTTGCCAAAGCCCTTGTATTTGAGCACCGGCAGCCCCTGGTCGTGGTACATGGCGAGTACCGCATCCGCATCCTTGAGGTATTTCTCCTGGAACAGGGTGTCGGCCGGCAAGGGGCCGACCAGATCTATCCCTTCCTGGCGCAGACTGGCCAGGGCGGGTTCGATCACGTCGATCTCTTCACGGCCGAGATGGCCCCCTTCCCCGGCATGGGGGTTGAGGCCGCAGACGTAAATTCTGGGGTGTGCTATGCCGAACTTGCCCTTGAGATCCGCATCCAGGATGCGGATCACCTTGGCAAGACGCTCCTGCGTGATGGCCATGGCCACGTAGGCGAGGGGAATGTGGGTGGTCGCCAGCGCCACCCGCAACCCTTCGGTGGCCAGCAGCATCACCACGTCGGTGGTGTCTGACTGCTGGGCGAAGAATTCGGTGTGGCCGCTGAACGAGACGCCCGCCTGGTTGATGATCCCCTTGTGCACCGGGCCTGTCACCACGGCGGCGAATTCGCCGCTCAGGTTGCCGTCGCAGGCGCGCTGCAGGGTGGCCAGCACATAGGCGCCATTGCCCTCGTCGAGCTCGCCCGGCACCACGGGGGCGCCGAGGGGGACGGGACAGACCGTCAGGGTTCCCGCCCGCTGACCCCTCACGGGGGCAGCGGCATCATAGGGTTCCAGCTCGATGGGCAGTCCCAGCAGGGCGGCGCGCTCGCGCAGCAGCGCCGGGTCGGCAATCACCACCAGCTGGTGCGGCCAGTCCCGCTGGGCTATCTGCAGCACCAGATCCGGGCCTATGCCGGCGGGCTCACCCGGCGTGATGGCAAGACGATGGCTGTTCATCTGCTCGTCGCCCATTAATTGGGTTCGATCTGGATGTAGGCTTCGTCGCGCAGCTCATCCAGCCAGGCCTGGGACTCTTCGGTGAAGCGGCGGTTGAAGATGAGCTGATAGGCGCGCTGTTCCTGGGCCTTGCCGGTGGCATCCTGGCTGCGGCGATCTTCCAGCTGCACTATGTGCCAGCCGTGGCTGGTGCGGAAGGGCTCGCTGATCTGGCCCGGTTGCAGGCGGTTGACCATGTCGCGGAACTCAGGCACATAGACGTTGGGATCAGACCAGCCCAGCTCGCCACCCTGCACCGCAGAGCCCGGATCCTCGGAGTACTTCTCCGCCATGCTGGCAAAGCTCGCCTTGCCGCTCTTGATGTCGTGCAAGATGCCGTCCAGAGTCCCCTTGGCCTTCTCCTCGGAGAGGATGATGGAGGGCTTGATCAGGATGTGGCGGGCCTTCACCTCGGTCTGCATCACTTGCTGCTGACCCTTGGTGTCGAAGATCTTGATGATGTGCAGACCGGCGCCGGAGCGCAGCGGGCCGACGATATCGCCCTTGCCGGCGCCCTGTACCGCCTCGGACATCAGGGTCGGCATCTCCTGCGGGCTCATCCAGCCCCAGTCACCCCCTTCCAGGGCCTTGGGGCCGTTGCTCTCGGCGATGGCCAGCTTGCGGAAGTCCGCCCCTTCCTTCAGGGCGGCAAGGATGCGCTCTATCTTGGCCTTGGCGGCGTTGAGCTGCTCGGCATTGGGGTTGTCAGGCAGGGCAACCTGGATGTGACCGACGTGGTATTCGGTCTGTTGCTGGCCCTGCTTGCTCAGGGCCTCGACCACCTGCTTCACCTCCTGCTCGGAGATGTTGATGCGGCGGCGAACCTGGCTGCGGCGTACCTCGTTCATCAGGATCTCGCGGCGCACCTCTTCCCGGTACTGGGCATAGGTCAGCCCTTCCCGTTCGAGCTGGGCACGCAGCTGCTCCAGGTTCATCTTGTTGTCGGCGGCTATGCTCTGGATGGCCTGCTCCAGCTGGGTATCACTGATCTTGAGCCCCTGGCGATCCGCCAGCTGCAGCTGCAGGCTCTCCTGGATCAGACGATCCAGCGCCTGCTTGCGCAGGGTGACGTCATCGGGCAGGGATTGGCCGCTCTCCTGTGCGGAAGCCTTCACCTTCTGCACCAGGGCTTCCTGCTGACTGGCCAGCACCACGTCCTTGTTGACCACGGCAAGCACCTTGTCCACCAGCTCGGGCGCGGCGAGGGCGCCCTGGCTCATGACTCCAAACAGGCCTGCGGTCAGCAGGGAAATCAACGTCTTCTTCATATCCATCTCTCAAGGCGTTTGCCAGACCCGTTATTGGTCTCGCAGGTTAAACGGACGAATGTAAGGCAGTGCTTCGGTGTCAAGGGAGGTGCCCTTGGAGCCGGTACCCACGCTACCCAATCCTTTCATTTCAAATTGAATGCCGAGGCTGCGCTCGGACGTCGGGGCCAGGTTCACGTTGTCCGGCGTATTGACCCACTCCAGGTTGAAGTTGATGCTCCAGCAGCAGGAGTCATATTTCAGACCCACCTTGCGGTCAACTTTGACGTTCTGATCGAGCTCCTGATAGTAGCCGCCATAGAGGTGCCACTGATCGTTGAGCGGTGTGGTCAACAGCAGGCCGATCTGGTTGAGATCCGTCACCTCGCCCTTGCGATCCAGGTCGTAGTTGGCGTCCCGCACGAAGCGGTGGCTCAACTGGCTGATCAGCTTCTCGTGGCGGTACTCCAGGGCGCTGTTGGAGGAGCTTATCTGACGCTGCTCCAGATCATATTGTGCCCCGGCATGGGCATACCACTGCTCGTTGATCTTGGCGTCACCCTCGAATGAGAGCGGGGAGCGGGTATTGGTGCTCAGCTCGTCGCTGGAGTAGAGTTTGACCCTGGGCGCCACGAAGTCGAAGGCTTGGGCAACGGCCAGCCGAATTCGTTCATCTCCGGCCGGATCATAGATACGGGTGGTGACGCCGACCGAGAGCCGGTTGGAGTCGCTGATGCGATCCAGGCCGGCGAAGCGGCGGTCGCTGAACAGGCTGTAGTAGTCCTGACGCATGGTGGTGGAGTCGTAGACCCCGATGTTGTCCTGATCCTTGTAGGGCACATAGAGGTACTGGAACTCGGGCTCCAGGGTCTGGCTGGCCCCTTCGCCGAACCACTGCTGGTTGCGCTCGAAGGTCATGCCGCCCTTGAGGCGAAACGAAGGCAGCACCCGGGTGATGATACCCTCTTCCAGGGTGACATCCCCCCCACCCTGAGGCGTGAATCGGTTGGTGAAGGTGCTGCTCATGTCATCCGGCACCGTCTGATCGTAACGGGTGTACATCAGCTTGTACTGGCTGTCGAGGAAGTAGCCGGCTTCGTCGATGAGCGGTATGGTCAGGGTGGGCGCCGTGTAGACCCGGGTGCCGGTATAGGCCTCCCCCTGGTTCTGCTGGATAGCCTGGTCGTTGTTGTAGCCGAAGTTGGTCAGCTCTGTGCTCCAGGCCAGATCGTACCAGCTGCCCTGGTGGTAGTAGTTGTGGTTGATGCGCGGCATCAGCTCGTGGGGCTGCTGGGCACTGGCCAGCAGGATCTGGTAGGTGCGCACCTCGGCATTGAGGTTCCAGTTCTGCTGGAAGTAGCCGGCCGTGAGGGACTGCTGCAACTGGTTGTCGACCTGGGTCCCCACCTTGGGGGAGAAGTCGTTGAAGTAGTTGTAGTCCCGATCCCGCACCTTGGTGTAGTCCACCGACACCCGCAGGGCGTTGTCCATGAACATGGAGGTGTGGCGGGCGTTCAGCAGGTAGCGATGCCCATCGGACAGGTAATCGTTGAGGCTGTCCGTCTCGTCGTACTGCTTGTCATCCGCCAGGTTTTCGAAATAGAGGCTGCCCACGTGGGCCGGGTCCGGCATGTAGCGGAACTCGACCTGCTCCATAAGGCCCCGTCTGTCCATGAAGCGGGAGGTGATGGTGGCATCGTAGTTCGGCGCTATGTTCCAGTAGAACGGCTGGGTGATGTCCATGCCGTTCTTGGAGCTTTGGGTATAGCCCGGGTAGAGCAGGCCCGTCTTGCGCTCATCCTTGATGGGGAAGTTGATATAGGGGAAATAGAAGACCGGATAGTCATAGAGCCAGAGGCTGGCGTTCCAGGCTTCCCCGAACACCTCGGACTGATCGATGTCGATGCTGCCGGCCTTCAGGGTCCAGGCCTCCTGACCCGGTGGGCAGGTGGTGTACTGGGCCCCCTCCAGGGTGATGTTCTGGTTGTTGTTGGTCATGGTGACTTTTTCGGCGAAGCCGCGCACCGGTGAACCATGCACCTGATACTTGCCCTCTTCCAGCTCGGAGTTCTTGGTGTCCAGGTTGGATTTGAGGGTCTTGTCGCTGGTGACAGTAATCTGGCCATCGTTGTAATAGATGTTGCCGATGGCGATGACGTCCCGGCTCTTCTGATCGAGCTGGGCATAGTCGGAGTCAAATTTGCGCACGCCCTGACGCACCTTGACGTCACCTTCATAGACGGCGGTGCCACCCTGCTTGGCCTCAAGGCGATCGGCATCCACTTCGACGGGCTGGGCATTGGCGTCCTGATCCGCGCTGGGTTTCTCGACCTTGGGGACATAGTCATAGCAGAGGCTGTTGAGGATCCCGGTGGCCGGTGGCGCATTGAGGGGCGCCGCCTGCACCGTGAACGGACTCAGGGCAGGAACAAGGCTGATGGTCAGGGCGATGGGATAAGAAGACCCCAGTGTCCATTTTGTCATGTGAAGGGCTCGCGCAATCCGTAGTAAAAACGGTTGATTCAGGGCATGCATTTTATGTCAGGATCCATCGAGTTGACATTGCATGTCATTGCTTTATGTTAGCCGGCAATGATAAAGCATTATTGCGGCCAGGGCTAACAGCCAAGTGCTGCTTTCCAATTTGGTTCCCGACTCATGCACGATCGCGCTTCCCTGCTATTGCAATGGGCACGCCGGATTACCGGTGATGCCAACCTCTCGTTGACGCTTATTTCCGGTGACGCCAGTTTCCGCCGCTACTTCCGTGGTGGCGGCCTGGTGTGGGTGGATGCTAATCCGAAAACCGAAAAAAATCATGAATTCGTTCGCAATGCCGCCGCCCTGCACGGCGTTGGGCTGCTGGCCCCCGAGGTGAAGGGGGTCGACTATGAGCAGGGGCTGCTGGCGGTCAGTGACCTTGGCGATACCCAGCTTATCGGCTGCCTGAACGATGACAACGTGCTGGCCTGGTATGGCAAGGCCATAGGACTGCTGCCCCGGCTCGGATCGGTGGCGCTCGAGCTCGAGCCCTTCGACGAGGCCTTCATGGCCCGCGAGAACGCCATCTTCCCCGAGTGGCTGCTGGGTCATCACCTGCATCTGAGTCTCGGCGAGACAGAACAGCAACTGCTGGATGAGATGTTCGCCTGCCTCACGCAGAACAACCTGGCCCAGCCCCAGGGGGTGATGCACAGAGACTTCCACAGCCGCAACCTGATGGTGTGCGGTGGTGATACGCCGGACGACAGCCGGCTTGCCGTCATCGACTTCCAGGACATGGTCATCGGGCCGCTGAGCTACGATCTGGTCTCCCTGCTGAAAGACTGTTACGTGCGCTGGCCCGATGAGGTGATCGAGCAGGGCATGAGCCATGGCTTTGAGACCCTGAGCCGGGCAGGCCTGCTCGACGGGCTCGATTATGCCAGCTTCCGTCGTCACGCCGACCTGACCGGCATGCAGCGCCACCTGAAGGCGGCTGGCCTCTTCACCCGTCTCTACCATCGCGACGGCAAGTCCGGCTACCTCAAGGACATCCCCCGTACCCTGGGCTATGTGGTGGACGTGTGCCACCAACATGGGGCCGAGCATCCTGTGCTGGCCCGCTTCGGCGACTGGTTGCAGCAGGTGGTGCTGCCGGGCCTGGCCCGGGCGGCAGAGGCACGGCGTGCCGGGGAGCCGTCATGAAGGCGATGATCCTGGCCGCGGGCCGCGGGGAGCGGATGCGCCCGCTCACCGACCTGCTGCCCAAGCCGCTGCTGGCGGTGGGGGGCAAGCCCCTCATCGTCCACCACATCGAGAAGCTCAAGGCGGCCGGGGTGACCCGGCTGGTCATCAACCACGCCTGGCTCGGTCACAAGCTGGTGGAGGCCCTCGGCGATGGCCGCCAGTTCGGGGTCGAGATCCTGTGGTCGGCGGAGGAGAGTGCCCTCGAGACCGCGGGCGGCATAGTGCAGGCATTGCCACTGCTGGGGGCGGAGCCCTTCTTGGTGATCAACGGCGATACCTGGATTGATGCGGATTATGGTGCTCTGGTGAACCAGTCGCTGGGAGAGGACCTGGCCCATCTCTGGCTGGTACCCAATCCGCCCCAGCACCCTCAGGGGGATTTCTCCCTGCAAGACGGCCGGGTGCTGGACGCGCCAGCCCTCACCTTCAGCGGGGTCGGCCTCTATCACCCGGCGGCCTTTGTCCCCCTGCCTTGCGGTGCCCGCAAGCTGGCACCCCTGCTGCGCGACTGGATGGCACAAGGCCGGGTCGGTGGCACTCTGCTGACCGGCGAGTGGCGGGACATAGGCACAGTCGATCGGCTGCGGGAGCTGGATGACCAGCTGCTTGCCGGCACTCATTAACATCACGAGGTCTTGAACCATGCGTATTTGGGGTAAGGTGCTTGGCGCCTTCTTCGGTTTTCTGCTCGGCAACATCTTCGGTGCCCTGCTCGGCCTCTGGATCGGCCACCGCTTCGATCGGGGCATGGGCATTCGGGGGGCGTTCCAGCGAGCTCCCAGCCAGCAGCAGCAGGCGGTCTTCTTCCACGCCACCTTCGCCGTCATGGGCCACATCGCCAAGGCGAGCGGTCAGGTCACCGAGCACGAGATCCGGGTCGCCTCCAGCCTGATGGACAGGATGCGACTCTCCGGCGAGCAGCGGGTGCGGGCCCAGGAGTCGTTCCGCCAGGGCAAGGAGAGCGATTTTCCGCTGCGCGAAACCCTGGCGGAGTTCCGCCGCGCCAGCCTGGGGCAGCGCGACATCCTGCGTTTCTTCCTCGAGGTGCAGCTGCAGGCCGCCTTTGCCGATGGCAAGGTGGAGGCCAACGAGCGTGCCATCCTGCAGACCATAGCGGACGAGCTAGGCTTCAGCCGTATCGAGCTGGCACGGATCCTGGCGATGGCGGAGGCGCAGATGAACTTCTTCCACCGCCAGCAGCAGGGTGGGCAAGGGCAGCAATACCGGCAGGAGGCCCCTTCCCAGGATCGCCTCAAGGATGCCTACCAGCTGCTGGGGGTGAGCGAGAGCGACAGCGATCAGGATATCAAGCGCGCCTATCGCAAGGAGATGAGCAAGCATCACCCGGACAAGCTGGCCGCCAAGGGGTTGCCCCCCGAGATGATGGAGATGGCCAAGGAGAAGACCCAGGAGATCCAGCAGGCCTGGGAGTGGATCCGAGAGGCCCGCGGCATCCGTTGAACCCTGCCCTTTGCCAGCCATAAAAAATGCCCGTCGATGACGGGCATTTTTGTATGCGAAAGCCGGGATTAGTGGCTGTCGACCCAGACGAACTTGAGCACGAACAGCAGGGCCACCACCAGCACGCAGGGGTTGATCTCGCGCCAGCGGCCGGTGCCCGCCTTCATCACGCAGTAGGAGATGAAGCCCACGGCTATCCCCTCGGTGATGGAGAAGCTGAACGGCATCATCACCGCTGTCATGAAGGCCGGCACCGCTTCGGTCAGGTCTTCCCACTTCACCCGGGTCAGCTCGGAGCACATCAGCACTCCCACGTAGATAAGGGCGCCGGCGGCGGCATAGGCCGGCACCATGGCGGCAACCGGGGAGAAGAAGATCGCCAGCAGGAACAGCACGCCGACCACGATGGCGGTCAGGCCGGTACGGCCGCCGACGGCCACCCCTGAGCTGCTCTCGATATAGGCGGTGACCGATGATGTGCCCATAAAGGCGCCGCCGACCGAGCTCACGCTGTCCACCACCAGCGCCTGCTTCATGCGCGGGAAGTGGCCCTTGTCATCCGCCAGCTTGGCGCGGTTGGTGACGCCGATCAGGGTGCCGGAAGAGTCGAACAGATTGACCAGCATAAAGGAGAAGATGATCCCCGCGAGGCTGATGTCCAGCGATCCCATCAGGTCCAGCTGACCGAAGACGGGGGTGATGCTCGGCGGTACAGAGACGAAGCCTTTGAAGGTCACGTCGCCAAACAGCCAGCCCAGGGTGGTGGTGACCACGATGGCGATCAGCACGGCGGAGTGCACGCCGCGGGCGGAGAAGATGCAGATCAGGAAGAAGCCGAGCAGCCCCAGCAGGCAGGGCAGGGAGGTGAGGTTGCCCACCGTCACCATGGTAGCGGGGCTGGCCACCACTATGCCGGCGTTGTGCAGGCCGAGCAGGGCGATCAGCAGGCCTATGCCGGCTGTGATACCGACCCGCAGGGTGAGGGGGATGTTGGCAATCAGCCAGTAGCGTACCCGCAGCAGGGTGAGGATCAGCAATCCTAAGGCGCCCCAGAAGATGGTGCCCATGCCGACCTGCCAGGAGTAGCCCATGCCGGCCACCACCACGAAGGCGAAGAAGGCATTCAGCCCCATGGCGGGGGCCAGGGCGATGGGCAAGTTCGCCAGCAACCCCATGAGAATGCTGCCGATGCCGGCGATGAGGCAGGTAGTGACGAACACCGCCTGGGTGTCCATGCCCGCCGCAGAGAGGATCTGCGGGTTGACGAACACTATGTAGACCATGGTCAGGAAGGTGGTGATGCCGGCGATGACCTCGGTGCGAGCCGTGGTGCCATGGCCTTTCAGGGCAAACAGGCGCTCGAGCAATCCTTGCCCGGCGGCCGGGTTGGCTGCCTGCTCTGTGGCGTTGTGTGGTTGATTCATGTTGGATTCCAATGGGTGACGTGAAATAAGCAGCAGGCGAACAGTCAACTCCATCCATGGGGGCTGGGTTGCCCTGTTTCTGGCGACTGAGCGACCAGACTCGTCCTGATACCGTGACAGCGCGCACATTTTTACACAGGCGGCGACGTTTACAAACCCCGGATCTGCGAGGTGGATCAATCAATAGAGTAAAAATTCAAACGTTTGCCCGTCGAGGTGCAAAAACAAGGTTCGATAGAGGCTTGTGTTGCCATGGTGCCCCTCAGCGGCTCTTGAGGTAGCGCTCCACCAGCTGGGCCAGCACGGCGTCGCTGTGCTCCTGCAAGGTGGCGAGCGTCAGCCCCATGCGCTGCAGCAGCAGGCCGGCCTGTGCCTCGCTCAGGGTGCGCCCGTCGATAAAGTAGGCCTGCTCGGGCAACTGCTTGTCATGACGGGGGAGCAGCACCCAGTTCACCCGCTCGGGTTCGATGGCGGCAAAGATCCGGCTGGCCGCGGTGCAGAAGGTATCGATGTGGCGCTTGCCATCCGGGCCCAGGCAGCCGGGTTCGATCCGGATCTGGATGGTGACTCTCTTCGGGGGGGCGCTGGTCTGGGTCATCGGTGAGTGCCGGTAGGGGGAAGCGGGAAGAGTGTAAGCGAAAAGGCAAAAGAAAGGGGAGCTCGGGCTCCCCTTGTGACGTTGCAATCCCCCTGATGGGGCGACGCATCACTTCGCTTGCATGGCGGTCCGCTTACTTGGCGATGCGCTTGTACTTGGCGCGGTGCGGCTGGACGGCGTCGGCGCCGTAGGTCTTCTTCTTCCACTCTTCGTATTCGGTGAAGTTGCCCTCGAAGAAGGCAATCTTGCCCTCGTCCTGGTAGTCCAGGATGTGGGTGGCGATACGGTCGAGGAACCAGCGATCGTGGGAGATGACCATGGCACAACCCGGGAACTCCAGCAGGGCGTTCTCGAGGGCGCGCAGGGTTTCGATGTCCAGATCGTTGGTTGGTTCATCCAGCAGCAAGACGTTGCCGCCGGTTTGCAGCAGCTTGGCCAGGTGCAGACGGCCGCGCTCACCACCGGACAGCTCGCCGACCCGCTTCTGCTGATCGGCGCCCTTGAAGTTGAAGCGACCTATGTAGGCACGGCTCGGGAACTCGTAGTTGCCGATGCGCAGGATATCCTGGCCGTCGGCGACTTCCTCGAATACCGTCTTCTTGTCGTTCATGCTGTCGCGGAACTGGTCCACCGAGGCCAGCACCACGGTATCGCCCAGGGTGATGGTGCCGGAGTCCGGCTGCTCCTGACCCGACATCATGCGGAACAGGGTGGATTTACCAGCGCCGTTCGGGCCAATGATGCCGACGATGGCCCCCTTCGGAATGGAGAAGGAGAGATCGTCGATCAGCTGGCGGTCACCGTAGGACTTGCAGAGGTTTGCCACCTCCACCACCTTGTCGCCGAGACGGGGTCCGGGCGGAATGAACAGCTCGTTGGTCTCGTTGCGCTTCTGGTAGTCGTTGGTGTTGAGCTCCTCGAAGCGAGCCATACGGGCCTTGGACTTGGCCTGACGGCCTTTCGGGTTCTGACGCACCCACTCCAGTTCCTTCTCGATGGACTTGCGACGGGCCGCTTCCGAGCTGGCTTCCTGAGCCAGACGGGCGTCCTTTTGCTCCAGCCAGGAGGAGTAGTTGCCTTCCCAGGGGATACCCTCGCCACGGTCCAGCTCCAGGATCCAGCCCGCCACGTTGTCGAGGAAGTAGCGGTCGTGGGTGATGGCCACGACGGTGCCCTCGTAGTCGTGCAGGAAGCGCTCCAGCCAGGCCACGGATTCCGCATCCAGGTGGTTGGTCGGTTCGTCCAGTAGCAGCATGTCCGGCTTTTCCAGCAGCAGACGGCACAGGGCTACCCGGCGGCGCTCACCCCCGGAGAGGTGCTTGATCTGGGCGTCCCAGGCCGGCAGGCGCAGGGCGTCGGCCGCGCGCTCCAGCTGGTTCTCCATGTTGTGACCACCCTGGGCGGCGATGATGGCTTCCAGCTCGCCCTGCTCGCGGGCCAACTTGTCAAAATCCGCATCCGGATCGGCATAGGCCGCATAGACCTCGTCGAGGCGCGCCATGGCGCGTTTCACCTCGCCGACCGCCTCTTCGACCGCCTCGCGCACCGTCTGCTCCGGATCCAGCTTCGGCTCCTGGGGCAGGTAGCCGATCTTGATGCCGGGCTGCGGACGGGCTTCCCCTTCGATCTCGGTGTCGATCCCCGCCATGATGCGCAGCAGGGTGGATTTACCGGCTCCATTCAGGCCTAATACGCCAATCTTGGCGCCCGGGAAGAAGGAGAGGGAGATGTTCTTGAGAATATGACGCTTGGGCGGCACGACCTTGCCGACCCTGTTCATGGTGTAAATAAATTGAGCCATTGGCTAATTCTCTTCCTTTTCAGCAGTTTAATGTCTTTGCATTAACAAACTGACGTCGTGGTGGGGCCTGGTCGGCAGAGGCCGACCCGGTTCCAAAAAACCCGTCGATTGTAAACCAATGGGAAGAGGGCGGCAAAGTAGACAACCGGGGAGCATGGAGTGCAGGGAGTCCCATCGGCAGAGGGGTGAAAAGAGGCGGGCATCTGGCAGATGCCCGGTCAGGGTTTCGGGCCGAACTGGCTTAAGACTTCCTTAATTCTGGCTCGATAGGATTCATCAGCCGACCTTGAGAAGTCATGGGGGCAGCTTATGCCAGGGGTCAGCGGGGCTGCCTGGTGCTCTTGGCCGCGTCCTGCCCCGAGTAGTAGAGCACCCGCTGCACATACTCCTGGGTCTCCTGGTAGGGCGGTACGCCGCCATGGCGTATCACGGCCTGTTCACCGGCGTTGTAGGCGGCGCTGATCCTGACCCAGTCGGGGCCAAACTGCTTCTCAAGCCACTTCAGGTAGATCATGGCGCCGCGGATGTTCTGCTGGGCGTCGAAGGGGCGGGTCACGCCGAAGCGCACCTGGGTCTCGGGAATGAGCTGCATGACCCCTTGCGCCTGCTTGGGGGAGACGGCTGTGCTGTTGAGATTGGACTCGGCGATGGCGATGGCGAGCGCCAGCTGGGGGTCGACCTTGTGACGGTGGGCGGCCTGGCGGATCATGACGGCCAGCTTCTGTTTGGTGAGGGATTGGCGGGCCAGATAGCTATCCTGATCGAAGGGGGTACTGGGGCGAACCCAGGGAGCGCCTCCTCCACCCCCGCCGATGCCGCAGGTGCCCAAGGGGGCGTTGCCCACCCGCTCGTTGTAGTAGCGAGCCGCTTGCTGATTGCCAAGGCGCATGGCCATGGCGAGGTAGGCGTTGGCGTGGCGGGGGCTGCGGATCCCCTGGGGCCCGCGAGCCAGCAGGCGGCCGATGCGATAGTAGGCTTCCGGGTTGCCCAGGCTGGCCGCGGTGCAGTAGTGGGCTATGGCTCGCCGCGGGTTGCTCTGCTCCATGGCGGCGCCCTGGCGCAAGGCGCTCATGGCCTTGGGGGCCTGGCGAAAGGTGTCGGCATGGGAGGAGGTGGCAAGCAGCAGCAGGACTCCCCAGCCCCAGGTGCAGAGTCTCTGCATGATGGATACCTCGAATTAGTATCCGGAAGATATAGGCCCGATATGGGGGGGGCGCCAGCCAGGGGATGGAACATCTGGTTATGTGTCAGGCCATCAGAGATGAAAACGGTCTGGAACTTTTGGCAGAGTAAAAAAGGTGCTCCTGGTGAGTGTGATGGGGAGTCTGGGGTGTACGCGATCAATCCCTCTGCTTGCGGCACAACTCAAATTGATAGATTTATTATTTCTGGGGCAATAAACTGCCGGCCTTGCACTCTAACGTCTTGTATTTGCATGATGTTAGCGAGCTTGTCGATAAAATAGAAATGGGGGACGCAGTCGAACCGATTGCATCCTTCGTCATGATTGGGAAGCGCATATGGTTGATTCGATCGATGTCTCTGTCGTGGTGCCCGCCAAGGATGAGCGGGACAATCTGGCCCCCCTCATCGGCGAGATCGATGCCGCGCTGGCGGGGAAATACAGCTACGAGCTGATCTATGTGGACGATGGCAGCGAGGATGACAGCTATGCCCTGCTCTGCGGTCTGAAGGCGCAATTCCCCGCGCTGCGGGTGGTGCGTCATGCCAGGGCCGTCGGCCAGAGCATGGCGGTGCTGAGCGGCGTGCGCCAGGGGCGCGGCGACTGGCTGGTGGTGCTCGATGGCGATGGCCAGAACGATCCGGCCGACATTCCCGCCATGCTGGAGGAGGCAAGGCGCCGCTTCGCCTCGGACAAGAATCAAGTGGGGCTCATCGGTCACCGTGTCAATCGCCGGGATGACTGGGTGAAGCGCCTCTCGTCCAGGCTGGCCAACGGTTTTCGCGATCTGTTGCTGCGGGACGGCATCCCGGATACCGGCTGCGGTCTCAAGGTGGTGCGGCGCGACTGGTATCTGCGCCTGCCCGGTTTCAACCATATGCACCGTTACATCCCTGCCCTGATCCAGGCCCAGGGCGGGCGCATGTCCCCCTGGCCGGTCAACCACAGGCCACGGCAGGCGGGTGTCTCCAAGTACGGGGTCTGGAACCGGCTCTGGGTCGGGCTGGTGGACGTGGTCGGTGTCTGGTGGCTGCAGCGCCGATCCAAGGTGGTCGAAGTCAGGGAGATGCTGGAGTGATGGAGCCCCTGCTTTCGTTGCCGTCGATCTGGCTGGATAGGGATGAGCTTGCCCTGCATGTCGGCGGGTTGTACCCGGGAGTGCTGCGATGATCGATGCCCTGCTCTCCATGGAGCTGACCTGGTTCGACTGGACCGGCCTGCATGTCACCGGCTGGAAGCTCATCGGCTACACGGGGGCGCTGATGTTCGGCGGCCGCTGGCTGGTGCAGTTCCTGGCCTCCAAGCGGGCCGGCAAACCCGTCATCCCGCGCCTGTTCTGGTACATGAGCGTGCTCGGCAGCCTGATGACCCTCAGCTACTTCGTTTTCTCCCCCAAGCAGGACTCCGTCGGCGTGCTGCAGAATCTCTTCCCCACCTTCACCGCCCTCTACAGCCTCTACCTGGATATCCAGCACAGGGGCTGGAAGCGGGACAAGCTCGTCGAGGACAACGAGATCCGCCATAGCAAGGCCGTCGATGACAACGAGATCCACCATGGTAAATGACCGCTTCCTGCTCAATCAGGCCTCCCTCGGCTGGCTGCTGCTGATCGCCCTGATAGTGCTGGGGGCTGGTCTCGGCCTGCGGGATCCCTGGCCCGCCGACGAGCCGCGCTTCGCCCTGGTCGCCAAGGAGATGGTGGAGAGCGGGCAGTGGCTCTTCCCCATGCGCGGCGGTGAGATCTACCCGGACAAGCCCCCCCTGTTTATGTGGGGCATCGCCCTTGGCTATCTGCTGACCGGCTCCATCAAGGTGGCGTTTCTGCTGCCCTCCCTGCTGGCGGGCCTGCTGACCATAGCGCTGGTGTGGGATCTGGGTCGCAGGCTGTGGAGCGCACAAGTCGGCTTTATGGCCGGGCTGCTGCTGCTGTTTACCGTCCAGTTCACCCTGCAGGCCAAGACGGCCCAGATAGACGCTCTGGTGACCTGCTTCATCACGCTGGGGGTCTACGGTTTCGTGCGCTTCCTGCTCTGCGGGGGAGGCTGGCGCTGGTACTGGCTCGGCTGGTTTGCCGCCGGGCTCGGCATCATCACCAAGGGGGTGGGGCTGCTGGCCCTGCTGATCCTGATCCCGGCAATCTGGACCCACTGGAAGCAGATCCGCGTCGCTTCCCGTGTCGACTGGTTGAAGGCGCTGGCGGGGCCGCTGTTCATGCTGCTGGCCATCGGGCTGTGGCTGGTGCCCATGCTGACGGCGGTGGCCCAGAGCGGGGATCCTGTACTGCAGGCCTACAGAGACAACATACTGCTGCGCCAGACGGTGACCCGCTATGCGAATGCCTGGCATCACGTCAAACCCTTCTGGTACTACCTCAGCTCGGTGATCCCGCCGTTCTGGCTGCCCCTCTCCCTGCTGCTGCCCTGGCTGGTGGTGGCGTGGCGCAAGGCCATCCAGGGGCAGGACAAGCGCGTCATATTGCTGCTCGGTTATCTGGTGCTGGTGGTGCTCTTCTTCTCCCTGTCGCCGGGCAAGCGCGGCGTCTATGTCACGCCGGGCACCCCGGCCCTGGCACTGCTGACCGCCCCCTACATAGGTTCACTGCTGGCGCGGGTCTGGCCCGGCCGCCTGCTGGGCGGGCTCGGCTGGTTGCTGGGGATCATCTGCGTAGGCGGCGCGGGGGCGCTGGCCGTCAGCGACAAGCTGGCGAGCCGGCTGGGGGAGCTGGGACCGGCCCCCTGGCTGCCCCTGCTGGTGCTGGGGGCGGCGCTGCTGCTGGTCAATGTGCTGCTGCGCCGGGCGCCGCTCAGCGCCATACTCTGTTCGCTGGCGGTGGGGTGGCTGCTCTACTCCTGCTGGATCTGCGTGCGCCTCAACGACATGCGCACGCCGCAGGGGGTGATGGCGCGGGCACAGCAGGAGGTGCCCGCGGGGGATGAACTGCTGCTGGCCGGTTTCAAGGAGCAGCACCTGCTGTTCGCCCGGCAGCCCGTGCAACATTACCCCTACCTGCTGGGGGACGGGGAGCAGGCTCGCGAGGCGGCGGCCTGGGTGGCGGCCGGGCCCGGGCGCCATGTGCTGGGCAGCGCGGATCTGATGGTGCTCTGTTTCGAGCCCGAGAAGATGGAAAACCTCGGCAACCGCCATCGCACCGACTGGCTGCTGGCAGGCGCTGAGGCCCTCAAGCCCGCATGTCAGGGGCTGACCCCCAGGCTCGAACCCTTCCGCTATACCCCTGGCCCCTGAGGCCCCAGCAAGAGGGGCTGCCACTGCAGCCCCTCTTCATTTCAGGCGTTCGGGTCAGACCCCGTAGTAGGCCCTGTACCAGTCGACGAAACTCGCCACCCCTTCTCTGAGGCCCACGCGGGGTCGATAGCCGGTGGCATCGAACAGGGATTCGGTATCGGCCCAGGTCGCCTGCACGTCCCCGGCCTGCATGGGCAGCAGGTTGCGGATCGCCCGCTTGCCGAGCGCCGCCTCTATGGCCTCCACGAAATCCATGAGTCGCACCGGGCTGCCATGGCCGATGTTGAAGAGGCGGTAGGGGGCCGGGCTGGCGTCGGCCGCCCCCTGCCAGTCCGGGTCACCCTGCGGGGGCCTGTCCGCTACCCGCACTATCCCCTCCACTATGTCGTCTATGTGGGTGAAGTCCCGACTGAGCTGGCCCTGGTTGTAGATGTCGATGGGCTCGCCGTTCAGGATGGCGCGCACGAACTTGAACAGCGCCATGTCGGGGCGACCCCAGGGGCCGTAGACGGTGAAGAAGCGCAGGCCCGTGGTGGGCAGCCCATAGAGGTGGGAGTAGGAGTGGGCCATCAGCTCGTTCGCCTTCTTGCTCGCGGCATAGAGGGAGACGGGGTGATCCACCCCGTCCGAGGTCTTGAACGGCATCTGCTCGTTGAGGCCATACACCGAGCTGGAGGAGGCGTAGACCAGGTGCTGTACCCCGTGATGGCGGCACCCCTCGAGGACGGTGAGGGTGCCGTTGAGATTGCTGTCGGCGTACGCAAAGGGGTTGTCCAGCGAATAGCGCACCCCGGCCTGGGCCCCCAGGTGGATCACCCGATCGAACCGCTCGCGGGCAAAGAGCGCCGCCATAGCGGCGCGATCGGCGAGATCACCGCGCTCGAAGCGAAAAGCGGGCAGTGGCAGCAGCAGTGCCAGCCGCGCCTCCTTCAGGCTCACCTCGTAGTAGTCGTTGAGGTTGTCCAGGCCAACCACCTGATGGCCGTCGCGGCAGAGCCTCTGCGCCACATGAAAGCCGATGAAGCCGGCGGCGCCGGTGACCAGATATTTCATGGCCGTTGCTCCTCGCATAGCCCGGCGGTCAGGCTGTCGCCCCGGCCTATGGCGTAGTAGATGAAGCCGCGCTGGCGCAGGCGGGCCGGATCATAGAGGTTGCGGCCGTCGATGATGAGGGCCTGCTTCAGGGTTTGGCGCAGCAGCTCGAAGTCCGGGGCGCGGAACTGCTGCCATTCGGTGCAGATGAGCAGGGCGTCGGCCCCCTTGAGGGCGGCCTCCTGGGTGCCGCACAGGGTCAGATCGTCCCGCAGGCCGTAGAGGCGCTGGGCCTCGCTCATGGCCTCGGGATCGAACGCCTGCACCTTGCCGCCGGCGGCCCAGATGGCCTCCATCAGCACCCGGCTCGGGGCTTCACGCATGTCGTCGGTGTTGGGCTTGAAGGCCAGGCCCCAGAGGGCGAAGGTCCGCCCCCTGAGATCGGCACCGAAGTGCTGCTGCAGGCGCGCCATGAGCTTGTGCTTCTGGCCGTCGTTGACCCGCTCCACCGCATGGAGCAAAGGGGCATCGCAGCCAATCTGGCCGGCGGTGTGGATCAGCGCCTTGACGTCTTTCGGGAAACAGGAGCCGCCGTAGCCGCAGCCGGGATAGATGAAGTGATGGCCGATGCGCGGATCGGCGCCTATGCCCTTGCGCACTGCTTCGATGTCGGCCCCGAGCCTCTCCGCCAGGGTGGCCATCTCGTTCATGAAGGAGATCTTGGTGGCCAGCATGGCGTTGGCGGCGTACTTGGTCAGCTCGGCGCTGCGGGCGTCCATCTGGATGATGCGATCCCGGTTGCGGTTGAAGGGGGCATAGAGCTCTTCGAGCAGGGAGAGGGCGTGGGCCGAGTCTGTGCCTATGATGATGCGATCAGGTCGCAGGCAGTCGGCCACCGCGGCCCCCTCCTTGAGAAACTCCGGGTTGGAGACCACCTCGAGGGGCAAGTCGACCCCGCGATCGCGCAGGATGGCGGCGATATGACGGTGCACCCGGTTGGCTGTGCCGACCGGCACCGTGCTCTTGTTGACCACCACCTTGCCGCCTTGCATCAGCCGCCCTATGGTGTCGGCCACCGCCAGCACGTGCTGCAGATCGGCCGAGCCGTCTTCATCGGGCGGGGTGCCGACCGCGATGAAGATGAGCTCGGCGAACGCCACCCCCTCGGCCACGTCCGTGGTGAAGTGCAGGCGACCGGCCTGATGATTGGCCTGCACCAGGGGGGCGAGACCGGGCTCGAAGATGGGGATCATCCCCTCTTTGAGGCGCTCGACCTTGGCGGCGTCCACGTCCACACAGGTTACCCTGTGACCCATCTCGGCAAGCACGGCGGCTTGAACCAGCCCCACATAACCTATCCCGAATACGCTGACTCTCATCTGCTGTCGCTCCGCAGCCTGTGGCAAGGGGGTCATTTTAGAACGATTCCCGCCTGCTGGCAGCGAGATAGCCCGGGTTTTTCAGACGCGCTTCAGGCTGGCTTCAGCCTGGGAGGGGAAGGGCGTGACATATTTTGGTGCAAGGGTTGTAACGCGGCGCTGACGCGCACCATTTCGGCGCATGCGATCCCGTACTTGTGATCCGGGTCACTCAAAACGGACACTGTGACCATAACGAAGTCCCGACTCACGGGGCTCGCGCCCCTCATCGGGTCTCAGACACTCTTCTCACTTCGCTACTGGACATAAGGTTATGGACAACACCCCCCGCTCGGCCCATCCGCTCTATGAGGATGTGCTCGCCCTGCTGACTGCGGCAGGCTTTGTATCCCTCGGCATCTTCCTGTTTCATCAGGTCGGTCTGCTCACCGGCGGTACCGCCGGGCTGGCACTGCTGCTGCAGCAGGTGACCGGCCTGAGCTTCGGCCTGCTGTTCTTCACCATGAACCTGCCGTTCTACGCCCTGGCCTGGCTCAGGATGGGGCCGCGCTTCACCCTCAACACCTTCGCCGCCGTGGCCACCGTCGCCTTCATGACGGATCACCTCAACGCCGTGCTGCAGATAGGCAAGATAGAGCCCGTCTATGCGGCCCTGATCGGCGGCACCCTGATCGGCATGGGGCTGCTCATCATGTTCCGCCACAAGGCGAGCCTGGGGGGCTTCAATATCCTGGCGCTGTTTATTCAGGACAAGTTCGGCATCCGCGCTGGAAAGCTGCAAATGGGGCTGGATTGCGCCATCGTCATCGCCTCCTTCTTCGTGGTCTCCCCCTGGCTGCTGGCGCTCTCCGTGGTCGCGGCCATCATCTGTAACCTGGTGTTGACACTCAATCACAAGCCGGGCCGCTACCAGATCGCCTGAGCCTCCCTCCACTTTGCAAACCAAAGAGCGCCTGATGGCGCTCTTTTGCTATTCGGGATCCTGACTTGATCCACACCACCATGGGTTGCCTTGTGTCGGGGTGATGGATGGAGCCGGACGGGATAATCGCGGGAAGGGAGGGCGATGCGCTCGTTATCACACCACCATGGGCTGTCCCGTCTCAGGGTGATGGAGCACCTGGGCGGGGTAGTCGTAGAGGCGGGCGATCAGTTCGGGGGTCAGCACCTCTGTCGGGGAGCCGTCCGCCATCAGCCTGCCCTGCTCCAGCATCACCAGCCGGTCGGCGTAGCGCGCCGCCAGGTTGAGGTCGTGCAGCACCACCAGCACGGCGGTATTGCGGGCGGCCAGGGCGCGGGCCATGGTGAGCAGCTGATGCTGGTACTTGAGATCGAGGGCCGAGGTGGGCTCGTCGAGCAGCAGCAGTCGCGGCTGCTCGGGATCGGGCAGCCGTTCCGGTGACGGCTCCTGCCAGATCTGGGCCAGTACCCGGGCGAACTGCACCCGCTGGCGCTCTCCGCCGGAGAGGCCGGGGTAGAGGCGGCCGGCCAGGTGCTCGACGCCGGCATGGGTCATGGCGGCCCGCACTATCTGGTCGCGGCGGCTGACGGGTTCGCTGTGGGGCAGTCGCCCCATGGCCACCACCTCCTCGCACAGGAAGGGGAAGCTCAGGGACGAGCTCTGGGGCAGCACCCCGACTCTGTGGGCCAGGGCATCGCCGGCCCACTCTTGCCGCTTGCGACCGAACAGGGAGATGCTGCCGTCATAGGCCAGCTCGCCGGTCAGGCACTTGAGCAGCGAGCTCTTGCCCGCCCCGTTCGGGCCGAGCAGGGCGGTCAGGCTGCCCCCATGCAGGTCGAGATCCAGGTTGTCCAGGATGAGGCGATTGCCCCGGGTGAGGTTGAGACCGCGGCAGGCGAGCAGGGGGGAGGGGGATCCAGGCAAGGTGGCGTTCTCCTGTTACAGCGTCTGGCGACTCTTGACCAAGAGCCAGATGAAGAAAGGGGCACCCAGCAGGGCGGTGATGATGCCCACCGGCATCTCGGCCGGTGCCAGCAGGGTGCGGGCCAGCATGTCGGCCCCCAGCAGCAGGGCGGCACCGAGCAGGGCGCTGAGCGGCAGCAGCCTGACGTGATTGGGCCCGGCCAGCAGCCGCACCAGGTGCGGCACCACCAGGCCGACGAAGCCGATCATGCCGGCCACCGCCACCGCCACGCCGACCCCGGCGGCAGTGAGCAGGATGAGGCGCCGCTTGAGGCATTGCACATTGACCCCCAGATGACGGGCCTCACCTTCCCCCAGCAGCAGGGCGTTGAGGGGGTTGGCATCGCGCATGAAGAGCCACAGCAGGGCGACCAGGGTCAGCAGAGCCAGCCCCACATCCACCGGCTTGCCGGCGGCCAGGGAGCCCATCTGCCACAGGCTCAGGTTACGCAGCATCTGATCGTCAGCGAGGTAGGTGAGGAGCCCGATCACGGCCCCTGACAGCGCCGTGATGGCAACGCCCGCCAGCAGCATGACGGTGACCGAGGTGCCCCCCTCACGGGTGCCCAGCAAGTAGACAAGGGTGGTGGTGAGCGCCCCGCCGAGGAAGGCGAGCAGGGGCAGCAGACCGAGGCCGAGCAGGCTCTGCAACTGCTGGCCGAGGGGGGCCAGCAGCACTATGGCCAGGGCGGCCCCGAGCGCCGCACCACCGGAGACCCCTATGATGCCGGGGTCGGCCAGGGGGTTGCGAAACAGCCCCTGCATCACGGCGCCGCAGAGGCCGAGAATGCCCCCCACGGCGATGCACAGCAGGGTGCGTGGCAGGCGGATCTCCTGCACTATCAGCAGCTTGTGTGCTTCTATCCCGCTCTCTTTGCCGGCAAACAGGGCCTGCAGACTCTCGCCGAAGGAGAGCGACATGGGGCCGGTGGCGAGGGAGCCGACCAGCAGCAGGGCGAGCGTGCAGCCGGTGAGCGCGAGCAGCCAGGGCAGCGGCAGGCGCATCATGAACCCTGCTTGATCCACTGGGCTATCTGGTTGGCCTGCTGCAAGGATCTCAGGCTGAGCCCCCCCTGCAGGGCGTGACCGTCGATGGCGTGGATGGCCCTGTTCTTGCCTGCCGGCGTGGCGGCCAGGGCCGGCACCTGGGCCAGCACGCTGTCGACGCTCTGGTATTGCTGCCAGTCACGACCGCTCACCAGCACCAGATCCGGCTGCAGTTCGATCAGGGATTCGGTGGAGACGGGCTTGTAGTCGTGCAAGCGGGCGACCGGGTTGACGCCGCCAGCCAGGGTCACCAGGGCGCTGGCGGTGGTATTGCCGCCGGCGATGCTGGTGGGCTGGCCCTTGTGCAGCAGCAGGAAGGCGACCCTGAGGGGTTTGTTCTGTTTCGCCTGGGCCGCCAGCTTGTCGCTCTGGACGGCGATCTCGGCCTTCAGCCTGGTGCCGGCGGCCTGATTGCCCAGCAAGCCGGCCAGGGCGTCGATCCGCTCGTTGAGGTTGGCCAGGGTGGGCGCCGTCGGCAGCACTGTCACCTCGACGCCGGCCCGGCGCAGCTGGTCCAAGGCCGGGGGCGGCCCCATCTCGTCGCTGCCGACCAGTCGGGTCGGAGCCAGGCTCAATATCCCTTCGGCAGCCAGGGCGCGGTGGTAGCCGACTCTTGGCAGCCCCTTGGGTTCAGGGCTGCTGACGTCGGTGGCAATCAGGCTCTGCTCGCCCCCCAGGGCCATTATGAGCTCTGTGGTGGCTGGGCCTATGCTGACGATACGTTCCTGCGCGACAGCAGGCAGGGAAAGGGCTGAACAGCCGAGCAGGCTGAGTGCGAGGGCAAAACGACGGCCCATGCGAACCTCCGAAGGGTGTATGAGAGTGGGATTGCCGCCGAGAATATCAAGCTCGTGAAAAAAATGCACTGATAATGAAAGCGATTATCAATTGCGTTAAGAGGGCTGCTTTATTACAGTATCCGCCGCGAGACCGAGTACCATCGCCAGATCATCCAGGGAGAACCGATGAGCATTGCACAACGCATTCATGCGCTGCTGGAACAAGATCCCAGCGCCCATCCTTCCAGCATCGCCACCGAGCTGGCCGTCAGCGAGTGGGAGGTGGTGCGCCACCTGCCCGCCGAGCTGATGACGCTGGTGCCGAGCGATCAGGCCGAAGCCCTGCTGGCGGATCTGGCCAGTTGGGGTCAGGTGACCACCATTGTGGAGTCCGACGGCTCCATCTTCGAGGTGAAGGCCCCCTTCCCCAAGGGCAAGACGGCCCGTGGCTACTACAACCTGATGGGTCGGGACGGCGAGATGCATGGCCACCTCAAGCTCGACAACGTGGTCGGCATTGCCCTGGTCAGCAAGCTGTTCATGGGCAAGGAGGGGCACTCCTTCCAGTTCTTCGGCCACAGCGGTCGCTGCATTTTCAAGATCTACCTGGGCCGTGACGAGCAGCGTCAGCTGCTGCCTGACCAGGTGGAGCGTTTCAAGGCCCTGCGCCACCAGTATCAAGAGGAAGTGAAAGCATGAGTGAACGTCAGGAGCGTCTGCAGAACCGTCTGCAACCGGAGATCCGCGAATTTCGTGACGGTTGCCGCACCCTGCAGCTCGCGACCGTGGATGGCGAAGGCAACCCCAATGCCAGCTACGCCCCCTTCGTGCTGCAGGAAGATGGCTACTATGTGCTGATCTCCGAGATAGCCCGTCATGCCCGCAACCTGCAACAGGTTCCCAAGGTCTCCCTGATGCTGATCGAGGACGAGACCGGCGCCCGCGAACTGTTCGCCCGCAAGCGACTCACCTTTGACGCCGTGGCCGAGGTGGTGGCACGGGATGACGAGCGCTGGGGCAAGGCGATAGCGGCGCTGGAGGGGCGTTTCGGCGACATCGTCAAAGGGCTCTCCAACCTCAAGGACTTCGTGCTGTTTCGCCTCAAGCCCGAGCAGGGACTGTTCGTCAAGGGCTTCGGCCAGGCGTTCCGGGTCTCGGGTGACGAGCTGGTGGACTTCGTCCATCTGGTGGAAGGGCACAAGCGCGTCGACAACGGCGCCGAGTTGACCAGCGAGACGGACGCACCTGTCTGAGGCGCGGGGTCATGAGATGAAAAACGGGCAGCCTGGGCTGCCCGTTTTGTTACCTGTCCCCCAATCGGGATCACTCCTGCCAGGAGGCCTTGTTGGGGAAGGCGTCGCGATCGGCCTGGGTGGCGGTCTCGTTGCACTCCCCCCGGATCTTCCAGGAGGTCTGGCTGAGGACTATGTAGCCGGTGCGGCAATAGTTGCGTGCCGCCAGCGTCTCGGTCAGTTGCTCGTCCTGCAGGGCCTCGCGGCGCTCCAGCAGGCTCTTGCTGTTGCGGCTCAGCCGGCTGTCATCCTCCTGCAACCGACTCGGCAGGACGTCGAGGGGCGCGGCTTCGAAGGTGAAGCGCTTGCTTCCCTCTTCGTTGATGTTGGTATGAAACAGGGGGGCCGGGCCGTCGGGCGTGGTGCCCGGCATTCCGGAGCAGGCCGTGATCGCCGGTAACAACAGCACAAGGGCAACGGCAGAGAATAGACGCACGCAAGACTCCAATCAGGTGATCACTTCAAGGCAGGCAGATTAGCACGCCAGCGCGGGTTGAGCCGCCTCGAGCAGCTGATCCGTGGTGAGCAGGGTTATGCGTCTGCCCTCGGGCAGGTCCAGACGCTGCCACATCCAGTTGTGGTGCTCGATGATCTGCTCGGCGCTCAGGTGGGGACGATCGGCTGTGGTGTGACCATCCTGCAACACCAGCACCTCAAAGCCATGGGCCGCGGCGCTGCGTACCGTGGTATCGACGCAAAAATCGGTGTTGCTGCCACAGAGGATCAGCCGGTCGACGGACTGCTCGGCCAACAGGAAGGCCAGCTCGGTCTCGAGGAAGCTGTCGCACGCCGTCTTGCGTACCCGGCTATCCCCCTTGGCGGGTTGCAGGGCCGGGTGCAGTTGCCAGCCCGGGGTACCGGGCTCCAGCTCGCCCCCTGGCAGCTCGTCATGCTGGATGTAGATGACCCGGCCATGATGCTGTCTGACATGGGCCGCGGCCCGGTTGATGTTGGCCAGTACCTGTGGCTGTTGGTGATGGGTCGCTTTCATGACCCCTTGCTGCACATCGATGATCAGTAACACGTCCATATTTTACCCGCCGTATCCTGGAAGATTAGGGTTGCAGCCACTGGCTGCAGTCACGGCTGCGGGATTGATGCAGCGCGCCCATATCTTGCTTCATTTCCGCTGCATTTAGCCAGCGTTCCGGCAGGGGGGCTATGTGCACCCGCACGTCGGCACTCCGTCCGGGGGCGGCCTTGCCATCCTGGGAGCCAGTCTCAGGCACCACCAGGGCGACTCTCAGCGCCGGATTGCGGCTGGCGATGCGGCTCGCAATACCCAGCCCCCCCTCCACGTGGAAGTTGCCGGCGATGTGCATGATGCGCCGGCCGGGATGCTGCTCGAGATAATCGACCATGCTCTCGGCCATGGTGTCGTCCCAGCTGGTCTGGGCGGCGAAGCGGCGGGCATTGCCGTCCGCATCCCCATGATGCATGGAGGCCATGAACTTCTGGCGATAGGGATCCTCCCCCAGGGTGAGCTCGCGGGCGAGCTGGCTGCGGCGGCTGGCAGGCAGCTTGTCGAGCCACTCGGGGCCTTCCTGACCGACACAGCTCACCAGCGGCTTGGGGGCATTGGCGGCGATCACCGTCAGCTGCTGCGCCTTGGCAAATTCCACCAGGGGGCGGTAGTCGCTCGGGTAGTTGGGCCAGGCATGGCCCTCGCGGATCAGCGTGGATTCGCCGATGCGCCCGGCCAGGTAGGCATCCAGCACCGGTTGATCGGCGCGGGTGAACTGCTCCATGGAGAGCACCAGGGCCCGGCCATCGACGCGCGACATGCCGGCAAGCTGTGCCAGCAGGTTTGCCTGCAACAGGTGCACGGCCGGGTGGCTGTGAAGCTCGCCCACCAGCACTATGTCGGCATCCCTGACCTTGTCCACCGCCTGGGCGAGGCTGAGGGGCCTGTCGTCCGTCCCCTCGCCAAGCTGGTAGTGATAGAGGGTCTGGGGAGGCTGGCTCTGCGGCGGGGTGGCACAGGCGCCCAGCAGCAGGGGCAGGGCGAGCAGGGGGAGTCGTCGAGTCATGGCATCTCACTCACAAAGGCAGAGATTGGCAAAGGTACAGCACCATACGATGGCAGCATGGCGAGCAGGAAAAAAGAGGCGCTAGTGTAAAACCGTTCAGAAGTAAAAGAAAATGAGAATGATTCACTTTATTATTGATCTTTGTCGCGAGCTGGGTAAGATGCCGTTCGGTTGATAATGATTCTCAATAAGGACTTTGCAGTGGCGCACAACAACACCCCCTCTCTGATTGCCCTCGCCGTGGCGGCCGGGCTGGTATCCCCTGCTTTCGCCGCAGACAAGAAAACGGATGAAGTCATGGTCGTCAGCGGCTCCCGCATGGAGCAGAAGCTGGAAGACGTCTCCGGCCCCATCGCCGTCATCACCTCGGAGCAGATCGAAGAGCAGGTCGTCAGCAATGTCGCCGATCTGTTCCGTTATGAGCCGGGCGTGAGCGTGCAGGGCGGGGCGGGGGATGCCCAGACCTTCACCATTCGCGGCATGAGCGAGAACCGGGTCAAGGTGGTGCAGGACGGGGTGCGCCAGAACGACGCCTACAAGAATGGCGGTGTGGGCCAGACCTACTTCGACACCGACATGATCAAGCAGGTGGAAGTGGCCAAGGGGCCGGCGTCTGCAGCCTACGGCTCCGATGCCCTGGGGGGCGTCATCGCCATCACCACCAAGGATGCCGGCGACTTCCTCAAGGGGAAGGACAGCTACCTGGACGCGACCACCGGCTATGCCTCCAGCAGCCACCAGAAGATGGCCGGCATCACGGGGGCGCTGCGCACCGGCGAGTTCGAGAACCTGTTGCGCTACACCTGGCGCGACGGCGGGGTGACCCAGAACTACGACAGCGACAAGGACGAGTTCGACATCGTCAGCCAGGCGGTGCTGCTCAAGAGCAAGTGGAACCTCTCCGATGATCAGTTCCTGAAGCTGACGGTCGACTACTTCACCGAGGGGCAGGATCCGGATGCCATCGATCTGACCAAGGCGGGCTCCGTCTTCAATCAGCCGATCACCGATAAAGACACCGACAACCTCTCCCTGGTGCTGGATCACGGCCTGGCCCTGAACGCCCCTTGGGCGGATCGGGTGGACAGCAAGATTTACTACACCCGCACCAAGCAGACTCTGGATCAGTACGCCTCCTCCAAGTATCCGGTCAACCCGCGCAACCCCTATGTGACCAAGAACTCCCTGGATCACAACGGCTTCGAGCAGGAGAGTCTGGGGGCCCAGGTGAAGTTCAGCAAGGCGCTGGAGAGCCAGCGCCTTGCCTGGGGTGTCGAGTATGAGCACACCGACAACGAGCGTACCCGTTTCAAGGCGCCGACCGTACCGGGCGACTTCGTCGGTTACAGCGAGCTGAGCTTCCCATCCACCACCAGCGAGCGCAGCGCGCTCTGGGCCTTCGACGAGATCAAGTTTGGCGAGCGCTGGGTGCTGACCCCGGGTGCCCGTTACGACTACTACAAGATGACCCCGGATGAGGATCCCGCCTACACCGGCGAGAACATGCAGAAGATCTCCGAAGGGGAGTTCTCTCCCAAGCTGGGGCTGGTGTTCAAGGCACACGAGGCGGCCAACCTGTTCGCCCAGTACAGCCACGGCTTCAAGGTGCCCATGTATGACAACGCCTTCTCCACCCTGAACCACCAGGCCTACGGCTATCGCATCGAGCCGAACCCTAACCTCAAGCCCGAGAGCAGCGACGGCATCGATCTCGGGGTGCGCGGCAGCAGCGGCGGCTTCAGCTACGAGGTGGCGACTTTCTACAACCAGTTTGACGACTTCATCGAGCTGACCGCCGTGGGGACAGAAGGGCGCACCGCCATCTATCAGTACCAGAACCTGGACAAGGCGACCACCAAGGGGGCCGAGGTCAAGGCGGACTACTGGCTGAATGAGCTGGTGAACGTCTGGGGCAACCTGGCCTACATCGAGGGCAAGGACGGCGACGGCAACTACATCAACAGCCTGAGCCCGTTCAACGGCAGCCTTGGGGTGCGTCTGGAGCAGCCGAACTGGAACATCAACACCGCCCTGCGCTTCGCCGACGACATGGACAAGGTGGGCAAGGACGCCAGAGGCAACGACAACATCAAGAGTGCCGGCTGGGGCGTGGTGGATATCTACGCCCAGTTCAAGCCGATGCAGGATCTGCAGCTCAACGTCGGCGTCTTCAACCTGTTTGACAAGGAGTACGTGAGCTACGAGAGCATCACGGGCCTTGCGGCGAGCTCAGACACCAGCAACCAGACCGAGCCGGGTCGCAACCTGAGCGCAAGGGTCAAGTACGTGTTCTGATACTTGCCAGTGACGATGATGATGAAGGGGCCCTTGGGCCCCTTCTCTGCGTCTGGCGGCCCAAATCGGCCCCAAAAAGAA